>JAZRCQ010000038.1:0-13653 GCA_045659845.1 Eubacteriales bacterium | reverse complement strand
AAGATGACAGCGGAGGACTTCGCCGTGGTGGAGCTTTCCAGCTTTCAGCTGATGACGATGGAGCGCTCCGCCCACCGTGCCGCCCTCACCAATCTCAGTGAAAACCATCTGAACTGGCACAGGGACATGGAGGAATACTGCAGGGCAAAAACCAATCTCTTTCGCCATGCACCAAACACCATGCTGGTCACCAATGCCGATTGCCCCGACGCTTTGCGCTACGCGACCGATTGCGCCGCCCCCGTTTCCTTGTTTTCCGCCACGCGGTCGGCCTCGGAGCTTCCGCCGCACCGCGGAGACACGCTCTGCATGGAGGATGGATGGATCGTTTGCATCAGCGGAGAGGAGCGCACGCCCGTGGTTCGTGCGGCGGATATTCTTCTGCCGGGAAAGCACAATCTGGAAAACTACATGACCGCCATCGCGCTCACGCGCGGGCTGGTGAGCCCTGCCTCGGTGCAGGCCGTGGCCGCCTCCTTCAAGGGCGTGAAGCACCGCTTGGAGCTGATCCGACAGGTGGAAGGCGTTACCTACTACAATAGCTCCATCGATTCCAGTCCGGCGCGCACACAAGCGGCGCTTTCGGCGCTGGAGGGAAGGCTCATCGTGATCTGCGGCGGCTCCGACAAGGGCGTTTCCTTCCTGCCGCTGGCAAGAGCGCTGCAGGAGCGCGCCGCTGCCGTGGTGCTGACGGGAGAGACGCGTGAGATGATCCGGGAGGCGCTGCGCGAGATCGGAAGCGATCTGCCCTGCTTCGTTGTGCCGGACTTCGAGGCGGCCGTGAAGCAAGCGAGAGCATTGGCAAGGGAAGGAGACAAGGTGCTTCTTTCTCCGGCCTGCGCCAGCTTCGATGCCTTTCGCAATTTTGAAGAGCGAGGCGACACCTTCCGCCGCATCGTGAAAGCATTCTGACTGTAAAATCACCATTCCGAAGGGAAAGAAAGGAAAAACAACATGAATTATCAAACTCCGTTCCAAAAAAGATCCACCGCATCGGAATTCCGTGCCACCGCAAGAGGCGCCATGAAGGGCCGCCTCGGGCTGGTGATCGGCGTGTTCCTGCTGGCCTGCATCCTCGGGCTTTCCTCGGGAAGCGCCTCCGTTTCCATTCCGTCCGGCTCCTCGGAGAGCCTTTCGGAGGAGTATCTGACCGCTATGGCCACAAAGCTGGATCTTTTGGCCGAGGAGGGCGTGGGTGCGATCGTTGAATATCTGCTCTACGACGTGATCGGCATCGTGATGCTGGCGATCCTCGGCTTTTCGATCCTGATTTCCGTCGGCTATTCCTTGTTCGTTGGTGCCCCCACCACGGTGGGCTACCATCGCTTCAACCTGGAGCTGGTGGATCGGAAGCCCGATCTTACATACAACGTGCTGTTCTGTGCCTTCAAAACCTGCTATTGGAAATCCGTTGTCCTGCAGCTGGCGCTGGGGCTCATCGGCATGGCCTTGGCGATGGTGTTTTTCATCGCTCTTGTCGTCTCGGTCCTTCTCGTGCTTTTCTCTCCCGTGCTCGGCGTATTTGTATTTTTTGCGGTGACGGTGCTTGCCGTGGTGGTCAGCATCAACGTAACCTATCGCTTTGCCCTGAGCCACTTCATTCTGGCGGAATATCCCGAATTGAGCGTGATGGACGTTCTGAAAAACTCCGCCGCCCTGATGAACGGCAATAAATTCCGCCTGTTCTGCCTGGAGCTGAGCTTTATCGGCTGGGAGCTTTTGGCCGCCTGCTGTACCTGCGGCTTGGGTATGCTGCTGGTCACGCCCTACGTTTACGCCGCCAAGGCCGCCTTCTATTATGAGGTGACGGGGCATGACGTGGCCAAGGAGGTTGAATTCCCCAGCCTGAATCCCGACGATTATTTCCCGAGCGTATAAATCAACACAGACAGAGAAACAGAAAGGATAAAACCATGCGATTTTCCGAAAAAGCTTGCAAGCTGGCCGCTGAGGCCGAGCTGGCGTTGGCCGATCGCTTTGCCGCTATTGACCGAATCTCCTTTGAAAACACCGCGCGCGTCATGGATGCATTCAGCCGCTTCCGCGTGTCCGAGTCCCTCTTTCAGTCCTCCAGCGGCTATGGAAACGGTGACCGCGGCAGAGACGTGCTGGACGAGCTCTGGGCCGATGTGATGGGCGCAGAGGCGGCCTTCGTGCGCCATAATATCGTGAGCGGCACCCATGCCCTCACCATTGGCCTCTTCGGTCTGCTCCGCCCCGGCGATATCCTCTATTCCATCGCAGGCAAGCCCTATGACACGCTGGAGGAGGTGATCGGCATCTGCGGCGAGGCAGGGAACGGCTCTCTCAAGGATTTCGGCGTGGACTATCTCCAAACCGATCTCAATGACGATGGAAGCTTCCGCACCGAGGAGATCTGTGAAAATCTGAAGCAGCACGCCAACGTGAAGGTGGTGTTCATCCAGCGCTCCAAGGGGTATCTTAACCGCAAGACGCTGAGCGTGAACGAGATCGGCGAGATCATTGCCAAGGTGAAGGCCATTCGTTCGGATGTGTTCGTGGTGGTGGACAACTGCTACGGTGAATTCGTGGAGACTCGTGAGCCCACCCACGTGGGTGCGGATCTGATCATCGGCTCGCTCATCAAGAATCCGGGCGGCGGAATGGCCGAAACGGGAGGCTATCTGGCAGGCTCTGCAAGAGCCGTGGAGCTGGCAAGCTATCGCCTCACCTCCGTTGGTATCGGCGTGGAACAGGGAGCCACCGTCGGGCAAACGAAATCTCTCTATAAGGGCTTGTTCTATGCTCCCCACACCGTGTCGCAGGCCTTGAAAACGGCGCATCTGGCGGCCTATATGTTCAGCAAGATGGGCTTCGTCGTGGAGCCTGCATGGGATGAAGAGCGTCACGATATCATTCAAAGCGTGATCACGGGCAGCGAGGAAATGCTTTGCGCCTTTTGCAGAGGGATCCAGAAGGGCTCTCCCGTGGATGCCTTTGTGACTCCCGAGCCTTGGGAAATGCCCGGCTACAGCGATCGCGTGATCATGGCGGCAGGCGGCTTCACGCAGGGAAGCTCCATCGAGCTTTCGGCCGACGGCCCCCTCCGCGAGCCCTACACGGCCTTCTTCCAAGGCGGTCTCACCTATGAGAGCGGTAAGATCGGAATTCTGAGCGCCGTGCAGAGCATCATGGATCTGAAGTGAGCATGGAAAGGAAGGATCGTATGAAATCAACAACTCGAATGTTTGCCCTGTTGGCTTGCTTGCTGATGCTGATCGGGCTGGTTGGCTGTGGAGCAACGGAGGGGGAGGAGGTTCCGGCAGGAAAGCAGATCGCCTCCTGCGCGGGCGCCGATTACAGGCTCTACGTTCCCACCGCATGGGTGGTGAACACCTCCTACGGCGTTTCCGGTGCCTACCGTGATCTCGGCAGACAATCCACCGTGAGCGTGAATTCCTATGATAAGGCCGACTATGCGGCTGCAATGACAGAGGCCGGTGTGTCCGCAGAGGATAGCGGCGCCGCCATTGCATGGTTCTGGAGCAGCCAATGTCTGGAGGCCGTGAAGGTGAGAGCGCTGGACGAGGCAGTGACCGAGGAGGAGGCGCCTATGGCCACCTCGCTGGATGGAGCGAATGCCGTGCAGTATCACTACAGTGCCTTGATCGACGGCACCACGCTGGAGCTTTTGCAGGTGGTGGCCGACGGTGGGGAACGCTTCTACGTGTTCACCTTCACGGGCACAAGGGAAATGTTTGCGGCCTGCCGTGCGGACGTCAACGACATGCTTTCCTCCTTTGTGTTTGCCGAGCCCTACGTTCCCGTGGATTATGCCAAGCAGCTGGACGAAAAGGCAACGGCGCCTGCGGGCATGAAGGTGGCCTTCGGCAAGGATGTGGCCTATTGCTTCTACGTGCCCGAGGCATGGGAGATCCGCTTGGACGACGGGATCTACGGCGCGTATCTGCCGTCGGACGGCAGTAGCGTAAGCGTCACGCCCTATCTTCCTGCGGTGGAAAATATGAGCGTTGGCGATTATTTTGCCATGAGCCGCAGTATGATGGAAAAAATGGCGGGCGCGGGCGGCTTCACGCTGATTTCGGACAGCGAAAAGGTTGATCTGGGCGGCAGAGAGTCCACGGTGTTTGAATTCACTTGGACGATCGGCGGTGTGACCTATCACTACCGTCAGTATATCGCGGCCTATAAGAGCATGCTCTATTCCTTCACCTACACCGCCACGGAGACGGCCTACGGTGCCCATCTGGAGGACGTGGAGCGCATGGTGGCGGAGTTCCGCTTCCGTTAATTGCATATCTGCTTTTCAAGGAAAAAAAGCGGCTTTGAGGGAGGAGAAAACCTGCAAAGGGCTTTCTCCTCCCTCGTTGTCGGGGAAGGATAAAGATGAAAGAGATCTATCTGGATAACAGTGCCACCACGCCGCTTTCGGCGTTGGCAAAGGAAAAAATGATCGAGGCAATGGAGGTCTATGGCAATCCCTCCTCTCTGCACACCCCCGGAAACCTTGCCCACGGCATGGTGGAGGCGGCGCGGCGGCAGATCGGAGAAACACTGGGCGTGAGAAGAGCCGAGGCGGCCGACCTGATCTTCACCTCGGGAGGAAGCGAATCGGATAATCTGGCGATTCTCGGCGCGGCCTACGCGAAGCCTCGCAGAAGGGGCATGAAGATCATCACCACCGATTCCGAGCATTCGGGCGTGGAGAACGCCATGCGCGCTCTGGAGGCCGACGGCTTTGAGGTAGCCCGTATTCCCACAAGGGGCGGAGAATTGGATCTGGAGCGGCTGGAGAAGGAGCTTTCACCGAGAGTATTTCTGGTGTCGCTGATGATGGTGAATAATGAAACGGGAGCGCACTACGACGTTCGCTCGGCCTTTGCCAAGGTGAAGGCCTACCGGCAGGATATCGTGACGCACACCGATGCCGTGCAGGGCTATCTGAAGGCAAAATGGGATCCTGCATCCCTCAAGGCCGACTTGGTTTCGGTGAGCGCACATAAGATCCACGGGCCGAAGGGCGTTGGCGCGCTCTATGTTTCCAAGGATGCGCAGAAGCGGAGAGATATCGTGCCCCGGATCTACGGCGGCGGACAGGAGGCGGGCTTCCGATCGGGAACGGAGAACACGGTTGGCATCGTGGGCTTCGGTGCGGCCGCGGAAGAGGGCTATCGCCGTCTCGCATCCGATCTTGCGGCTATGGAGGCCTTGCGGAGCTATGCCATTGAGCGGCTTTCCGCATTGCCCTTGCGCATGAATCTGCCCAAGGGCGCTCACGCGCCGCACGTTCTCAATGTCACCTTGCCGAGCGTGCGGAGCGAGACCATGCTCCACGAGCTTTCGGCCAAAGGGATCTACGTTTCCAACGGCTCAGCCTGCTCCTCCCATAGCAAGGAGCCAAGATCCTCGCTGGTTGCCTTTGGGTTAACTGCCAAGGAGGCAGGGGAATCCATCCGCATCAGCTTCTCTGCGCAAAACACGCACGAGGAGATCGACGCGCTGGCAGAGGCGCTGGAGGCGGCTCTGGCTCGATTGGTGCGCGCGGGAAGATAAAAAGAGGCCGCCCGATGGGCGGCCCCGAATGGATCAGTTGAAGTAGCCTTCGCGATAGAGCAGCTCGGCGATCAGAACAGCGCCGCCTGCCGCACCGCGCAGGGTGTTGTGGGAAAGTCCTACGAACTTATAGTCGAAGAGGGTGTCCTCGCGAAGACGTCCGGCAGAAACGCCCATGCCTCCCTCCAGCTCGCGATCAATGCGGGCCTGAGGACGGGCATCATCCTCAAAATAGGTGATGAACTGCTTGGGGGCGTGAGGAAGCTCCAGCGCCTGAGGCTTGCCGGAGAAGCTCTTCCATGCCTCCAGGATCTCCTCCTTGGAGGGCTTGTTGCGGAACTTCACGAACACGGCGGCGGTGTGGCCGTCGGTCACGGGAACGCGGATGCACTGGGTGGTGATGAGAGGAGCGGAGGCCTTCACGATCTCGCCGTTTTCAACCTTACCCCACACGCGCAGGGGCTCTTGCTCGCTCTTTTCCTCCTCGCCGCCGATGTAGGGGATCACGTTGTCCACCATTTCGGGCCACTCGTTGAAGGTCTTTCCGGCGCCGGAGATGGCCTGATAGGTGGTTGCAACCACCTGCTCAATGCCAAACTTCAGAAGAGGCGTGAGCATGGGAACGTAGGATTGGATCGAGCAGTTGGGCTTCACGGCGATAAAGCCTCTCTTGGTGCCGAGGCGCTTTCTCTGAGCATCGATCACCTCCAGATGACTGTCGTTGATCTCCGGGATCACCATGGGAACGTCGGGAGTCCAGCGGTTTGCAGAGTTGTTGGAGACCACGGGGGTTTCGGCCTTGGCATAGGCCTCCTCCATTGCCTTGATCTCGTCCTTCTTCATGTTCACGGCGCAGAAAACGAAGGAGCAGAGCTTGCTCACCTCTTCCACGTTTGCCGCATCCATCACCGTCATCTTGCGATATGCCTCGGGAATGGGGGTTTTCATTTTCCAGCGATTGCCAACGGCCTCCTCGTAGGTCACGCCTGCGGAGCGGGCCGAAGCAGCAAGCACGGAAACCTCAAAATAGGGGTGTCCGTCCAAAAGCGTGAGAAACCGCTGGCCAACCATACCGGTGGCACCAATGATACCAACCTTCATCTTTTCCATAATCAAATCCTACCTTTCCGTTTTGGAACAGTTTCATGTTCATATTATACCGCACGGAAGGGAAAATTGCAATAGGAAAATGCTTGTATTTGAAAAATATGACAGGTTGATCGGGAAACAAAGGCTTTTAAAGAAAACTTTTGTTCAGATTGACTTGTAAATCCATTCTGAAAAAAAGAAAGGAAGCACATCATGAAATTGCAACTTGTTGCCACCTGCCTGTTTGGTCTGGAGAAGCAGCTGGGCGAAGAGCTGGACGCTCTCGGCCTGCGCCGTTTGGAAACCATAGACGGTCGCGTGATCTTTGAAGGAGAGGAACGGGATATTCCCCGCGCCAATCTTCATCTGCGGTGTGCAGAGCGCGTGATGATCCGCCTGGGCGAGTTTGCCGCCACCGACTTTGAGGCTTTGTTTGAGGGGACGGCCGCGCTCCCATGGGAGGAGTGGATCGGGAAATTCGATGTGTTTCCCGTCACGGGGCATTGCATCCGTAGCAAACTCTTTTCGGTGCCCGATTGCCAGAGCATCATCAAAAAGGCCATCGTCAAGCGGCTTTCGGGCGCCTACGGCATCCAATGGTTTCAGGAAACGGGTGTGAAATACCGCGTGGAATTTTTCCTGTTCAAGGATCGAGTGTCGCTCATGATCGACACCTCCGGCGTGGCACTTCACAAAAGAGGCTACCGCCCCGATGCGGGAGCGGCCCCTCTGCGGGAAACGCTGGCGGCGGCACTGGCTCTCACGGCGCGCCCCAGAGAGGACACCTTGTTCTGGGATCCCACCTGCGGCTCGGGCACGATCGCCATCGAGGCGGCCATGATCCTATCCAACCGCGCCCCCGGTCTTGGCCGAGGCTTTGCGGCCGAGGAATTCCCCCGAATTCCTGCGGCGATGTGGAAGGAAGCAAGAGAGGCGGCGCAGGCGGCTGTGAAGCAGGACGCGCAGTTTGAGGTTTGGGCATCGGATATCGACGAGGATGTGCTGGACGTGGCCTATGAAAACGCTCTGCGCGCAGGCGTGGAGGACTATCTGAATATCTTCGCCGCCGACGTGCGGACGATCAAAAAGCCCGACCGAAGGGGAACGATCGTTTGCAATCCTCCCTACGGAGAGCGGCTGATGACGCCGGAGGAGGCCGCAGAGCTTTATCGGGAGATGGGAAGAGTGTTCGCCGATTTCTCTCCTTGGCAGATCTACGTGATCACCTCCCATCCGCAGTTCGACCGTTGCTTCGGCCGCAGAGCGGATAAGATCCGCAAGCTCTACAACGGAATGCTTCCCTGCACGCTCTATCAATATTTCAAGCCCGTTGGCCCGAAGGGCTGATTTCCCGGGTATCGAACGAGCCACGCCTTGCATAGAATAGGGCGAGGATGGGGAAGGGAAGGTGGTTCGCTTGAAAAAACGAATAAGGGAACGGAAACGGTGGCCGCAGGTGAGGATCAGCCCTGCGGCGGCCGTTTTGTTTTTTGCGATGCTGATCACCGATCGAACGGGGCTCTGCGCGGCGGTGTTGCTTTCGGCGGCGGTTCATGAATGCGGGCATCTGGCGGCGGCATGGGTGCTGAGGATCCCTCTTCGTGCCTTGCGGCTGGATCTGCTGGGGGCGAGGCTGGAGGTGATCGGAAGAATGCTTTCCTATGGAGAGGAGTGGCTGCTCTGCGCGGCAGGGCCGCTGGCCAGCTTGCTTTTGGCGGCGGCAATGATGGCGATGCCCGTGCGGGCTTCCTTTCATCTCTCCGTGGCGGCCTCCTCCTGCCTTCTGGGCGTGCTGAATCTCTTGCCCGTTCGGGGCTTTGATGGGGGCAGGATGCTTTCCTCGGCGCTGGGAGGCCTGCTCTCCGAAGGGGCGGCGCATGCCATTCTGCGGGCCAGCTCCTTCTTCTGCTTGCTTGTGATCTGGGGTCTGGCGGTCTACTGCCTGCTGAGGGTGGGCGATGGGCTTTCTCTCTTCTGCTTTTCCATGAGCCTTTTTTTGCGATTTTTATTGCCAAGGGAGGGGGAGTAAAAGCGAGGATTCGGCAGAAAAACGGAGGATTTCGGAGGATTCAAGAGATAACGGGGTTATTTTGACGGTTAATCTCAATATATCGCGATTGAAAGGGGCTTATTATGAAATATGACGAATTTTAATTATTTTTGTAAAGCTATTGCATTTTGAGTGTAAATCTGCTACAATATAGGATATAGTTTATGGTCAGAGGACCGGAGGTGACGGAGCCTTGTTGAGTCAGCCGCTTCAAGTCTCGTAGTTGCCGGTGGAAGGACACAGCTCCTTCCGTTGTTCCATAAGTATTTATTTTTTAACAAAAAGGGGTATTTATGCGAAATGAACAAGGATGTTCTTATCAGGCTGAACGGGATTTCCAAGGCGTTTGACGGAGAAACTGTTCTCGACAATATGGATCTTGAGATCCATGACAAGGAATTCATCACTCTGCTGGGGCCTTCCGGATGCGGCAAGACCACCACGCTTCGGATCATCGGCGGCTTTGAAATGCCCGATCACGGAGACGTGTATTTCGGCGGAAAGCGGATCAACGACGTGCCGCCCTATGAGCGCCAGGTCAACACCGTGTTTCAGAAGTATGCGCTGTTTCCGCATCTGAACGTGTTTGATAACATTGCCTTTGGCCTGCGGATCAAGAAATGTCCCGATTCCGAGATCCGATCCAAGGTGAAGGAAATGCTGGAGATGGTGAATCTGAAGGGCTTTGAGCGCCGCCGCGTGGAAACGCTTTCGGGCGGTCAGCAGCAGCGAGTGGCCATTGCCCGCGCGTTGATCAATCAGCCGAAGGTGTTGCTTTTGGACGAGCCTCTGGCGGCTCTTGACCTGAAGCTCCGCAAGGATATGCAAAATGAATTGAAGAATATCCAGCAGCAAACGGGAATCACGTTTGTTTTCGTTACCCACGATCAGGAGGAAGCGCTTTCCATGTCGGACACCGTTGTTGTAATGGCAAACGGTCAGATCCAGCAGATCGGCTCTCCCACGGATATCTACAATGAGCCCGTGAATGCCTTTGTGGCCGATTTCATCGGAGAATCCAACATTCTGGACGGTACTATGCTGGCCGACTTTAAGGCGAAGTTTGCAGGGCACGTGTTTGATTGCGTGGATAAGGGCTTTGAGAAGAACGAGCCCGTGGACGTGGTGATCCGCCCCGAGGACGTGGACGTGGTGGCTCCCGAAAAGGGGATGCTTCGCGGCGAGGTGACGGGTGTGACCTTCAAGGGCGTGCATTATGAGATCATTGTGGACGTTTGCGGCTTCAAGTGGATGATCCAATCCACCGATTTTGTGGCCGAGGGGCAGACCATTGGTCTTTCCATCGATCCCGATGCGATCCATATCATGAAGAAATCCGAGTTCTCGGGAATGTTCGGGGACTATTCCTCCTTCAGCGATGAGCTGGAGCTCCTTTCTGTGGCAACGGAGGAAGAGGAAGAAGAATGAAAAAAACAAGCTTTTTCCAGCGGATCGCCGCGATCCCGCACAGTGTGTTCACCGCGCTGTTCATCGTGGCACCTTTGCTGTTCGTCGTTTATTTTGCCTTCACGGATCGAAACGGAGCCTTCACGCTTGAGAATATCACGTCGCTCTCTCAGTATTCGGGCACCTTTCTGATGTCGCTGGGCTTTTCGCTGATCGCCACCACCGTTTGCCTGCTCATTGGCTATCCCTTGGCCTATGCCATGTCGAAGACCACCGAGCGCACAAGAAGCATTCTGATGGTGCTGATCATGCTTCCCATGTGGATCAGCCTTCTGATCCGCACCTATTCGCTGATGGCTCTGCTGGACAACGGCGGCATCGTCAGCACCTTCCTCGTGAAGCTCGGCTTTCAGAAGCTGACCTTCATTGGTACGGAGGGAGCCGTGATCCTGGGCATGATCTATGATTTTCTGCCCTATATGGTTCTGCCGATCTATAATTCCGTCACCAAGCTGGACAAGCGTTATATCGAGGCGGCGCACGATCTGGGCTGCAACCACGTTAAAACCCTCTTTCGGGTGATCCTTCCGCTCACGGTGCCGGGCATCGTTTCGGGCGTGACCATGGTGTTCGTTCCCTCCATCAGCACCTTCTATATTTCGCAGAAGCTGGGCGGAGGCTCCTTCGATCTGATCGGCGACACCATCGAGCGCCAGTTCCAGAATGCCATCACCTATCACACGGGTGCGGCCGTATCCTTGGTGATGATGATCCTGATCCTGCTTTCCATGGCAGTGATGAATCGATTCTCCGATGGAAAGGAGGATATGATCGTATGAAATTCCTTTCCAAGGCCTATATCGTGATCATTTTTGCCCTGTTGTATGCCCCCATTCTGGTGGTGATCCTCTTTTCCTTCAACGAATCGGGGAGTCTCAGCCAGTTCACGGGCTTCACGGGCTACTGGTATCGGGAGCTGTTCCGCGACGGGGAGGCTCTGCGAGCCCTGAAAAATTCGCTGGTGCTTGCCGTTAGCTCCTCCGTGCTGGCCACGGTGCTGGGAACTCTTGCGGCCTTCACCATCGATCGCACCAAGCGTCAATGGATGGCGAAAACGCTGGAGAGCGTGAACAATATCCCCATGATGAATCCCGACATTGTCACAGGTATTTCCATGATGCTGCTCTTCGTTGGCGTGGCATCGCTTCTGAAGGTTGCCAATTTTCTTGGATTCTGGACGATGTTGATCGCCCACACCGCCTTCAATCTGCCCTACGTCACGCTTTCGGTGCTGCCGAAATTCCGTCAGATGGATAAGCATCTCACCGAGGCGGCGTTGGATCTGGGATGCACCCCCGCGCAAACCTTTTTCCGCGTGGAGCTGCCGAATATCCTGCCGGGAATGATTTCGGGATTGATGATGAGCTTCACGCTGTCGCTGGACGACTTCGTGATCAGCCATTTCGTTTCGTCTCCCGATTTCAAAACGCTGCCTCTCTACATCTACAACCAAACGGCGCATGAGGTGAAATTCAGCATGTATGCGCTTTGCACCCTGATGATCCTCGCGATCCTGCTTTTGCTCATTGCGGTGAATGTGGCGGGCTCGGTTGGAGAAAAGAGACAGAAAAAGCAGAAGGGAGGCGTGAAATGATGAAATTCACTCGGTTGCTCTCCTTCTTTGCGGCGGTTCTGCTTCTTTTGGGATGCCTGCTCACCACCTCCTGCGGCGGCAACGAGGAGGTGACCACGCTCTACGTTTACAACTGGGGCGAATATCTTTCCGACGGCTCCGAGGAATCGCTGGACGTGAATCTTGCCTTCGAGGAATACTGTCGGGACGTGTTGGGAAAGAACGTGAAGGTGAACTATTCCACCTATTCCAGCAACGAGGATATGTATGCCAAGATCAGCAGCGGCGCGGCGAACTATGATGTGATCTTCCCCTCCGACTATATGATCCAGCGCCTCATTGCAGAGGATCGTTTGGCGCCTCTGAATGTGGAGGAGATCATCACCAACTATCAGTATATCCTGCCGGAGTTCAAGGGCGAGAACGTGTTCTACGAGCCGCAGGACGAAATCGTTTATTCCGTGCCCTATGCCTATGGCATGATCGGCATTATCTACAATTCCTCTATCGTCACCGATTCTGCCCATCCCACGCTGGGCTCTTGGGAGCTGATGTGGGACGAGGATTTCCGAGGAGATATTCTGCAGTTCAATAACAGCCGCGATGCCTTTGGTACGGCGCTCTATTTCCTTGGCTATGACGTCAACGAGGCCACGGAAGAGCAATGGAGAGAGGCGTTGGCTAAGCTGCTGGAGCAGAAGGAACTGGTGCAGGGCTACGTGATGGACGAGATCTTCAACAAGATGAAGAGCGGATCTGCGGCCGTTGCCGCCTACTATGCGGGCGATTTCCTCTCCATGTATGAGGATAATCCCGATCTGTGCTTCTATTATCCCCGCGAGGGCACCAATCTCTATGTGGATGCCATGTGCGTTCCCAAAACCTCCACCAATCAAGAGCTGGCCATGCACTATATCAATTTCCTCTGCTCGGAGGAAATCGCAGTGGCCAATGCGGAGTATCACTATTATGCATCTCCCAATTCGCTGGTGATCGGCAACGAGGACTACGTGGACTATATGACCTCGGTGCATGAGGATGCGATGGATATTCTTTACTACTCTATGGATGACGTGAAGACCTCCTCCTACCTGAATCTCACCTCCGAGCGCTTGGTGATGCTCAATAGCCTTTGGGAGGAGCTGAAGGTGGAAAGCTCCATCGGAAAGGGGATCTACGTTTGCTGCGGAGTGATCCTCGCCGCCTTGATCCTGCTGGCTGTGTCGAATTTCCTTCGCCGCCGCCGCTGGGCAAAGCTCTACGATTGATTCACAATAAAAAACCGTCCGGTTTCGCAATTTGCGAAGTCGGACGGTTTTTGTGCTATCAAAGCAAACCGCGGATCCCGAAGGCGGGATCCGCGGTGCTTGATCAAATGAATTATTTCTTGAGGTTTGCTTCCAGAATTGCCAGCTCCTCGTAGAGCTCTGCGGGAACGCGGTCGCCAACCTGCTTGTAGAAGGCCTTGATGTTCTCAACGTCCTCAAGCCAGCTTGCATTGTCGATGGAGAGCAGATCCTTGATGGTGTCCACGGTCACGCCGTCGAGTCCCTCAATGTTGATATCCTCTGCCTTGGGAATGAAGCCGATGGGAGTTTCCACAGCGTCAACCTCGCCTGCGCAGCGAGCCAGGATCCACATCAAAACTCTCATGTTGTCGCCGAATCCGGGCCAGATGAAGTGGCCTTCATCGTCGGTGCGGAACCAGTTCACATGGAAGATCTTGGGAGCGTTGGGGATCTTCTTGCCCATGTTCAGCCAGTGAGCAAAGTAGTCGCCCATATCGTAGCCCACGAAGGGACGCATAGCCATGGGATCGCGGCGAACCACACCAACGGCGCCTGCAGCGGCTGCAGTGGTCTCGGAGGCCATGATAGAGCCCACGAAGGTGCCGTGCTGCCAGTTGCGGGATTCGTAAACCAGCGGAGCGGTCTTTGCG
>JAZRCQ010000037.1:0-6280 GCA_045659845.1 Eubacteriales bacterium | reverse complement strand
GGCCTCCGACTTCCAATATCATCACCTTCGATGCTCACGATCCCAGAATCTGCAATGCCATTCCTCTGGCAGGCTTCGACAACGTTCAGCCCACCTATCAGATGATCAAGGCGCTGGTTCGCGCCGTGCCCGACGTGCAGATCGATAAGGATCATATGGTGATCATTTCTCCCGACGAGGGCGCAATGTCCCGCTGCATGTACTATAGCTCCGTTTTGGGCCTGGACATCGGTATGTTCTATAAGCGCCGCAACTATTCCGTGATCGTCAACGGCAGAAATCCCATCGAGGCGCATGAGTATCTCGGCCGCGATCTTCACGGCAAGGATGCCATCATCGTGGACGATATGATCTCCTCGGGCGACTCCATGATCGACGTTTGCCGTCAGCTCAAGGAAAAGGGCGCCAACCGCGTGTTCTGCTTTGCCACCTTCGGCCTCTTCACCGACGGCGTGGATAAATTCGATGCAGCTGCCAAGGAAGGCGTGTTTGATAAGGTGTTCACCACGAATCTGATCTATCACCGTCCCGAGCTGGCAGGAAAAGATTGGTACGTGGACGTGAATATGTGCAAATACGTGGCCTATCTTGTGGACACCTTGAACAATGACGACACCATCAGCGCCCTGCTCAATCCCGTGAAGCGGATCCAGGCTCTGATGAATAAGCATCGCAACAGCCAAAACGCGCAGATGCAGATGCAGTTTGAGGACGAAAAGAAATAAGAGGAAAGCAAGGCTTTATGAAAAACGCAAGAGATTTTTTCCTGCGGCTGGATCGCGTGAGGGGCTATTGCAGAGCGTTTCTGCTGATGCTGATCTTCATTCTGATCTATTTCCGCTCTATGACGCCCATCACCTACGCGGTGGTCGGTGCGCTCACGGTGATCATGGCAATGGGCTCCGCTCTGCGAGTGACGCGCCAGCGTGATATTGCCGAGCGTGTGTCGGATGCCCATGCGGATTTTGATGCCGCCGTGCGGAGACGCCACAGCACGTGGTTTGAGGAGGATCGGCACACGTTGGATGCCTGCTCCCCCAAGCGGATCCGATTGGTGAGAAACATTGGCAATCGGATGTATTTTCCGGAGATCCACACGATGATCTTCCATAAGCAGAACGGAGGCATGGAGCTTTTTGTGCAGACGCTTTCGCTTTATGAAGGCGGAAAGCCTCAGCGGTGGGAGCATTTCTTTGCCGCCTGCGGAGATCTTGTGCTGAAAACGGGGGACGCGAAGGAGGATTCCGACTATCGGAGAGTGATCCTTTGCGACGGAGAAGCCGTCATTCTGGAATTTTTCGTGAGAAACGATCATTCCTGGAATCGCTTCGTTCAATTTCTCGGCGAGTGGGCCGTGGTTCGCCCGTTTGACAATGCGAAATAATTCAAGCGCTCCTTGGAGACTGTCTCCGAGGAGCGTTCTTTTTGTCCCGTGATCTTTTTGAAAGTGATTGACAAGAGGCGCTTTGCGTGGTATAATAAAATATTAAGAAGTCTGCGGAAAGGAGCGGCGTATGGACGAAAAAAAGAAAGCAAGATCCGCCTTTGATGAGGAGCTGGATAAATTTTGGGATATCGACTCTCTGATCCCTCAGCGCCGTCCCGTTCCCAAAAGCCAAAGAACCGACACCGTGGAGATCACGCTGGAATCTCCGGGCTCTGCGGCATCGGGGCGTTCCGTGCCCATTCCTCCCCGAAGTGAGACGACGGTGGTGCATTCCTCCTCTCACATTGCGCAGGAGCAGGCGGTGCATGGCTACGTTGGCAGGAGAGATCCCTTCGCGGATCAGCCTGCCGCAGAATATGAATATGAGCCGCAGAGTGCGCTGTTGCATCGGGTGGAGGTCTTTCGATGGAAGGGCTCCTATCAATACTACGAGGAGTTTGTGAAAACGGCGGAGAAGCTGCAGGAGGTGAAGGGAACGCCCTGCGAGAACGTTAAATTCTTCTCCTACGTGCCGCAGTATTCGCAAATGACGCGCGCGCAGCTGGCATGGTATCTGTATTTTCGGGATCTGGTTCGCGCCGGTTGCTATCCTCAAACGGATTATAGCTACGTGCTTTTATTGGTTTATGAGATCATCAACCTCGCGGACCGCATTCCCCCTGCCGAGGGGCAAGAGCTGCTTTGGCGCTTGTGGGAAAATTATCGGAAGGATTTTCCGCAGCTGGATAACTATTTGGCAGAATGGATCTGCGATTATAGCCTGATCCATCGTCTGCCGCCTCCGCGGATCACCGACCGCTCCCGTTTGGCCGACATGATCCGCCATTGCGGCCTGAAGGAATTCTACGTGGAGGGCGAGTCCACCGAGGGCTACGTGCAGGCATTGCTCACCTTCTGCTCCAACCACGACTATCGAAAGAGCAAGTTCTACACAGAGGAGAGCCGCGCGCTTTTTGAATCGTCGGTGAATGCGGTGATGCACGACGTGGTGGAGGGGCTGAGTCGGAACGGAAGGCTGTTTTCTGCCGCCAATATGCCGGATAGCATGCTCACGCGGGATGCCTATTCGGGAGCGCTATGCTCTTATCGTCGGAAAAGAAAGCTCAGGATCTCCTATTGCTCCTTTTCCCGTTCCCATGAATTGAGATTTCTGATCACCGACGTGCTGAAGCACGTGGAAAATAAGCTGCGTGCCCATTTGGGGATCCGATCGCGGCTGACGGTGTATTCCTTGCCGGACAACGTGCGCGGTATGATCGACCGCCGCCTGGAGGAGCTTCTTCCGCGCCGCGCGGCCGTGAAAAAAACGGAGCAAACGGAGCCGCCGGAATACGAACGGCTCTATGATCTGCCCTCCGCTCCGTTGGATCCGGCCAAGGCAGAGGAGATCGAGCGGCTCTCCTGGGGCACCACGAAAAAGCTGGTGGAGGCCTTTGAGGAGGAGTCGGCAGAGCAGGAGGAAAGGGCAGAGGAGCCCGCACCGATGCTTTCTCCTGCGCCGCTCCGCATCGAGCCAACCGCAGAGGTCGCGGCAGAGGAGCAGAGCTTGTCCTCTCGCTTGCTCCGCTATGCGGAGTTCCTCCGCGCGGCAGATCGGGGAGATGCGGAGGCGCAAAGATCGGCGGCCGACGCGATGGGGCGTCTTGCCGATGCGGTGGCCGATGAGATCAATGAGATCGCGGCCGATGCGCTGGGCGACGTGCTGCTGGAGGAGGATGGATCGGGCGGCTATTGCCTGATCGAGGATTACAGAGATGCATTGGAGGGCCTGCTTTGAGTCCTTCGGAAAGGATATAAAATGGAAAGAACAAACGATATTCCAAGGGTGCCCAAGCGGATCCTGACGTCGCTTTTGGCCTCGGTCTCGGCAGGCGTGGTGCCCCGTGCGGGCGCGCCCTACCTGGCGATCGGCAGGCAGGATGAGATCGGCGCTCTGCTTTCGGATCTGGAGGCGGTGAACGAGGGTGGCGGCTCCATGCGCTTCCTCATCGGCCGCTACGGAAGCGGCAAGAGCTTTCTCATCCAGCTGATCCGCGGCTACGCCATGGATCGCGGCTTTCTTGCGGCGGATGCCGATCTTTCGCCGGAGCGACGGCTCTACGGCACGGGCGGCAGCGGCGTTGCCACCTATCGGGAGCTGATGAAAAATCTGGCCTCCAAGGCATCTCCCGACGGCGGCGCGCTTCCCAAGATCATCGCCCGCTGGATCGGAGAGCTGCAAAGCGCCTTGATCTCCAAGGGGATTTCCTCCGAATCGCAGGCGTTTTCCTCCGAATTGAACCGCTTGGTGCTGGAGCAGCTCAGTGAGCTGGAATTTTTGGTGGGAGGATTTGATTTTGCTCACGTGATCACCGCCTACTATCGTGCTTACGTGGAGGGCGACGATCTGAAGCGAAGCGCCTGCCTGCGCTGGCTTCGGGGCGAATTTTCCACCAAGACCGAGGCCAGAGCCGAGCTGGGCTTTGCGGTGTCGGTGATCATCGACGACGACAACTGGTATGATTTCCTCAAGCTCTGGGCGGCTATGGCCAAAACGATGGGCTATCGGGGATTGGTGGTGTTCATCGACGAGTGTGTGAACCTTTATAAGATCTCGCATCGCGTCAGTCGCGAAAACAACTATGAAAAGATCCTCGCCATGTTCAATGACACTCTGCAAGGCAGAGCACCCGGGCTTGCGCTTGTGATGGGCGGAACGCCGCAATTTTTGGAGGACACCCGAAGAGGACTCTTCAGCTATGAGGCATTGCGGAGCCGCTTGTGCGACAGCCGCTTCACTCCCACGGGCTTTAAAAATCTGATCGGCCCCGTGATCCGCTTGCGCCGTCTTTCCGACGATGAGCTGTTTGCGCTGATCAGCCGCGTGACGGCGCTCTACGCGCAGAACTACGGCGAGGAGCCCCGAATCACGTCCGAGCAGATGGTGCGCTTTCTGCAGATCTGCTTGAGCCGCGCAGGGGCGGACAGTATGATCACGCCCCGCGAAATGCTCAGAGATTATATGACGGTGCTGAATGTTCTGATGCAGAACCCCGAGGCAAGCTTTGAGGACGTGGTTGGAAGCGCGGTTACGCTGAAAACGAAAGAGGAGACCGAGGAGGAAGCGGCGCCTGCCGAGAGCAGACGTGCCTTCACTCCCGAGGAGATCGATATTTAAGGAGGAATACGGATGTCGGAGGATATTTTTGAGCGGTTTCCGCCGTTCGTTCGGGAATTCATCTATTCTCACGGCTGGGAATCCCTGCGAGGCGTGCAGGTGGCGGCGGCAGAAACCATTCTGAACACCGATCACAATCTGTTGCTCACCTCGTCCACCGCCAGCGGAAAGACCGAGGCTGCCTTCTTTCCCATCCTCTCGCATTTGTGGGAGGAGCCATCGGCCACCGTGGGCGTTCTCTATATTGCTCCGCTGAAGTCGCTGATCAACGATCAGTTTTATCGCATCGAGGAGCTGCTGCGGGAAAGTGACGTGAAGGTCACGCATTGGCACGGCGACGTAGCACAGTCGCATAAGAAAAAGCTTCTGGAGCATCCGAGCGGTATTTTGCAGATCACCCCCGAATCGCTGGAGGCGATGCTGATCAACCGAAGCAACGATCTTGTCCGCCTGTTCGGCGATCTTCGCTTTGTGGTGATCGACGAGATCCACACGCTCATGGGAAGCGACCGCGGCAATCAGATCCTTTGCCAGCTGGCAAGGATCGGGCATCTGATCGGTTATCAGCCCCGCAGGATCGGCCTTTCCGCCACCATAGGAGATCCGCCCAAGGCCGCCGAATGGCTGGGAGCGGGATCGGGAAGGGAAACCGACGTTCCCCAATTTGCCGAGGAGCGACTGAAATGGCGATTGGGAATGGAGCATTTCTACGTGCAGAATTCCGAGGAGGAGCAGGATCGTGAGCCGCGGGAGGACACCCATGCGCAAAAGCCCATTCCCTATGATGCGGGCTACTCCTTCATGTATGATTGTGTTCACGATCGGAAATCACTGGTGTTTTCCAATTCCCGTGAGGAAACGGAATATTTGTGCGCCACCTTCCGTCAGATCGCCAAGAATCGGGGCGATCCCGACGTGTTCTGCATCCACCACGGCAATCTTTCCGCTTCCATTCGGGAGGAGGCCGAGCTGAAGATGAAAAACGAGGAGCTGCTGGCTGTCACCTGTGCCACGGTCACCATGGAGCTGGGCATCGACATCGGTCGGCTGGAGCGCGTGCTGCAGAATCAGTCGCCCAATTCGGTCACGGGATTCCTCCAGCGGCTGGGGCGGTCGGGCAGAAGAGGTCAGCCGCCGGAAATGATGATGGTATTTCGTGAGGAGGATCCCCTGCCAAACACGCCGCTTCCGCAGCTGATTCCTTGGGAGCTGCTGAAGGCCATCGCCATTGTGGAGCTGTATCGCGAGGAACGATTCATTGAGCCGCCCTGCGCCAAGAAGCAGCCCTTTAGTCTTTTGTTCCATCAAACGCTGAGCGTTCTTGCCTCGTCGGGGGAGCTGACGGCGCGCAGATTGGCCGAGCGCGTTCTGGCGCTTCCTCCCTTTGCAAGCGTCACCAAGGAGGACTATAAAACGCTCATCGTCTCCATGCTCAATCTGGACTTTTTGGAGATGACCGAGGAAAAAACGCTGATCGTTGGCTTGGCGGGAGAGCGGTTGCTCCGAAGTTTCAAGTTTTATGCGGTGTTCAAGGATTCCGAGGATTTCACCGTTCGATGCGGCTCGGATGAGATCGGCACCATCACCACGCCGCCCCCCGTTGGCGATCGCTTTGCGCTGGCAGGTCGGCTCTGGGAGGTGGAGGAGCTGGATATTCAAAGAAAATTGATCTACGT
>JAZRCQ010000036.1:0-4414 GCA_045659845.1 Eubacteriales bacterium | reverse complement strand
TGTTCCGTCCGAATTGTGGGCGACGGTGACGGTCTTCGTGTAGATGGTTTTCACCTGGTTGCCGGATAGCGCCGCCGTGAATGTGAAGGTGTACTTCGTGCCGTTGATCGTCAGGCTGCCGCTCTTGCTTGCGCTTGAGTTGATCGTGTAGCTGCTGCCGGTGGAAACGAGCTGCACCTTTGCTGTGACGGATGATGTGTTATTCGCTGCGGATTGAGATCCGACGCTCCATGCGATCTGAAGCCGGTATCCCGTCCGGATGGCCTGCTGTATGGTGCCGGAAGATGCCATGATATGCCCTCCTTTTTCAGAAGGCGGGGCGTGAGCGCGGCGATCACGCGATCGCGGGGACAATCGGAAAATTCATAATGGGATCGAGGGGCTTCTGCGAGGCAAACCGGCCTCCAAGCCGCCTCGGAGGAGGGGGGCCAATGGGTGAAATCCTGCGCCTCGCCGCGATCGAAGCGGCTCTCGGTAACAAAGGAGGGGATCCATTCGGCCGAGGCGTTGGACGCGGCCAGCGTTTCGCCGGTTTCTCCGTTCAGCAGGCGAAAGCACACCTTTTTGCCGCCAAAGGGCTTTTCCTTATCCACTCCCGTGTACCAGCCGTTGCCCAGCAGCACGGTGATCTCGTTTTCTCCCTCGCGAAGCAGATGGGAAACGGAGAATCTCTCGCAAATGATCCGATGGGCGGTCTCCTCGCCGGAGGGAAAATCACGTTCCTCGAAATCGGTGTTCAGAGGCAGGAAAAGATCCTCCGTGACGGAGGAGCCGTTGATCTCGGCCGCAAAGCCGCCGAAGCCGATGATATGAAGCGAGGCGGAGGTCGGTGCTTCGGTCAGATGAAAGCGTTGTCGGATCAGGGGAAGAGCGGAGGAGTCGGAGGCGGCGATCCATTCTGCCTCACCAAGGATCGCCGTTGCATTTTCTGTGGGTTTCATCTGCGCGGCCTCCTCAGTTCAGAAGCACGTGGAGCAGGAAGAGCTTGCCCGTGAATTTTTTATATTCCTTGCGGTCGATCTCGCCCGTGTATTGCTCGATCTTCTCCAGCAGGAGCTGTGCCGAGGGAGCCTTCCAGTTTCCTCGGGTGGTGCAGAACACGAAGGGACGTCCCTCCACGCGGCATTGGAGCCAGAGATTGCCGCTGCCGATGCCGAACTCCGCCTCGGTGAAGGAGGAGAAGGGAATCTCGCGGCTCACGCCAAGCTTATCGTTGGTGCAGAGGATGGAGTCTTCCTTGATGTGGGCGATATAGCCCTGCATACCGGTCTTTTGCGGCAGGATGCCGCCTCCCTCGCCAACCACCATGTCGAAGGTTTTGTTGAGGTCGAGTCCGTTCTTTTCGCAATAGCGCTTCAGAGTTTGCATAATAGAGCCTCCTGTTTTTTGTGATGGCTTTATTATAGCACAGACTTGCAAAAATTGCAAGAGCGCAGAAACAAAAAGCCCGAAACGTATTGACATTCGCTTGAAAATATGGTTTAATATGCTATGGAAGGAAGTGATCTCATGAAGGAAGCAAGAGCCTTGGTGAAGGCGCTGTTGAGGTGCGGGAAAACGGTTGCCGCGGCGGAATCCTGCACGGGCGGCCTGATCGCCAAGCTGATCACCGACGTGCCGGGGAGCTCAGCCGTCTTTTCGGGAGGCCTCGTGACCTACACCAACGAGATGAAGCTGCGGCTTCTCGGTGTTCGGGAGGAGACGATCGCCGACCACACCGAGGTGAGCCTCGCCTGCGCCGCCGAAATGGCGGAGGGGGCCAGAAGAGCCACGGGATGCGACATCGGCGTTTCCACAACGGGCTTTGCGGGCCCCGGAGGAGGCACGGCCGAGGATCCCGTCGGCACGGTGTATATTGCCGTTTCCGATGCAAGCGGAACGGTGGCGGAGCGCTTTCGGGCCCCCGAGGGTGCCGCGCGCCGCGAGGTGCGGAGAGCCGCCGCCAAAAGAGCGCTGGAGCTGGTGCTCCGGCAATTGGAGCATCAAGCAATCTGAGTGACCGAAGAATGAAAAAATAACACAGATCCATGCAGAAAGGACACAACGACATGAATCAGGAATTGAACCTTCACAAGAGTTTGGAGCATCTCCACGTGGGATGCGATCGCCCTCGCGCATATTTTATTCCCTATCAGAGCGCAGAGGCGGCCAAAACCGGCAACCGTAGCCGCAGCGACCGTTTTTTCTCTCTGTGCGGAGAGTGGAGCTTCCGTTATTGCCGCTCCGTGAGAGAGCTGGGCGACCTTTGGTCGGATGAGGGCGCGGAGCGCTTGGACGTTCCCATGAGCTGGCAGCTGGCGCTGGGGAGAGGCTACGACACCCCTCAGTACACCAACGTGCGCTATCCCTCCCCCCTGGTCCCCCCCTCCGTGCCCGACGAGAACCCCTGCGGTCTCTACAGCCGCACCTTCGAGCTGGATGCCGACACCCTGCGGGATCGGGACGTGAAGCTGGTGTTCGAGGGCGTGGATTCCTGCTTCTACGTGTTTGTCAACGGTCGGTTCGTGGCCTACAGTCAGGTGAGCCATATGACCACCGAGATCCCGCTGGGCGATTGCCTGCAGGAGGGCAAAAACGAATTGAGAGTGCTGGTGTTCAAGTGGTGCGACGGCTCCTATCTGGAGGACCAGGATAAGATCCGCTCCTCGGGCATCTTCCGCGAGGTCTATCTGCTGCTTCGCGACAAGGTCTGCCTGCAGGATCTCTACGTTCGCGTGAACACCGAGGAACCCTTTGCCACTGCCGCCGTTTCCGCTGAGCTGACTCTCAACGGAGAGGCCGAGGTGGGCTATCAGTGGAGAAGCCCCGAGGGGGCGCTCCTTGGCGAGGGAAGCCTTGCCGTGAGCGGAACGGCCGCGCTGGAGCTGACGGTGGATGCTCCCCGACTCTGGAGCGACGAGGATCCCGCGCTTTATGAGCTGTATCTCTTCTGCGGCAGTGAGGTGATCCGCCAGGAGGTGGGCATCCGCCGCTTCGAGGTGAAGGGCAAGGTGGTGCTGGTCAACGGTAAGAAGGTGAAGGCAAAGGGCGTCACCCGCCACGATAGCCATCCCGGTCTCGGAGCCGCCACGCCCATGGAGCATATGCTCCGCGATCTGATGATCCTCAAGGCAAACAACGTGAATTTTATCCGCACCAGCCACTATCCCAATGATCCGCGGTTTCTGGAGCTTTGCGACCGCTACGGCTTCTACGTTTGCAACGAGGCCGACATCGAGACCCACGGTATGCAGGGCAAGAACGGCGATTATCTGCAGATCGTGAAGGATTGGGATCGCCTCACCGACAACGATGATTGGAGAGAGGCCTATCTGGATCGCGCCGAGCGCATGATGGAGAGAGACAAGAACCACGCCTGCGTGCTGATGTGGTCGGTGGGCAACGAAAGCGGAACCGGGAGAAACCATCAGGCCATGAGCGAGTATTTCCATGGCAGAATGCCCGGATGCATCGTGCATTGCGAGGATGCCAGCCGCCGCACAACGGATCTCTTCAAAAAGGAAAAATATGCGGAGCTGGCCGCCATACCGAGAGATTACTACGACGTGGAGAGCCGCATGTACCCCTCTATCGCCGAATGCAGAGACGGATATTGTCTCAATAAAAAGCTGGATAAGCCCTTCTTCCTCTGCGAATACAGCCATGCCATGGGCAACGGCCCCGGAGATCTGGAGGACTATTGGAAGCTCATCTATGCCAACGATTGCTTCTTCGGCGGATGCGTTTGGGAGATGCTGGACCACTCGGTGGATATCGGCACCCCCGGCAATCCGAAATTTATCTATGGCGGCGATATGGGCAACGTGCTCAACGATTCTAACTTCTGCGTGGACGGTCTGCTCTATCCCGACCGTCGCCCCCATGCGGGCATGCTGGAGCTGAAGCAGGTGCTTCGCCCCGTTCGCATCACAGCGGTGGACTTTGAAAAGGCGTGCTTCACCGTTCGCAATCACCGCGCCTTCACCTCGGCTTCCGACGTGGATCTCTGCTGGAAGGTGGAGCAGAACGGCAAGACCGTTCGGCAGGGAAGAATTGCGGGGCTCAGCGTGGCGGCAGGAAGAAGCCGTCGCTATGCTCTCCCGGCGGATGCCTTTGCAGGCCTTTGCGGCATCTGCTTCTTCACCGTGTCCTATCGGAGCAGTAAGGAAACTCCTTGGGGCGGATTCGGCCACGAGCTGGGCACCGAGCAATTCCGCATCCCCGCTCCCGCAGAGGAGCCTGCGCTTCCCGCTCCCTTTGCCGCGCGGCAGAGTTTTGCGGTGAGCACCGAGCCGATGGCCTTCCGCATTACCGACGGCAACACCGCCTTCACGGTGGATCGTGTGAGCGGTCTGCTCTCCTCCATCGTGGATCACGGCAAGGAGCTGCTCAGCACGCCCGTCACCCCCACCATTTGGAGAGCCCCCACCGACAA
>JAZRCQ010000035.1:0-2400 GCA_045659845.1 Eubacteriales bacterium | reverse complement strand
GGTTACAAGCGACGGTGTTATCACGGTTGAGGAGTCCAAGAGTGCTGACACCTACAGCGAGGTTGTTGAGGGTATGCAGTTTGACCGCGGATATCTCTCACCCTATATGGTGACCGATACCGACAAGATGGAGGCAGTGATCGACGACGCCTTCATCCTCATCACCGATAAGAAGATCTCCAATATTCAGGAGATCCTGCCCCTTCTGGAGCAGATCGTTCAGGCAGGCAGAAAGCTTCTGATCATTGCCGAGGACGTTGAGGGCGAGGCTCTCACCACGCTGGTGCTGAACAAGCTGCGCGGCGTGTTCAACTGCGTTGCCGTGAAGGCTCCCGGCTTCGGCGACCGCCGCAAGGAAATGCTGCAGGATATTGCGATCCTCACGGGCGGCCAGGTGATCTCCTCCGAGGTTGGTCTGGAGCTGAAGGATGCCTCCATCGAAATGCTTGGTCAGGCACGTCAGGTCAAGGTGAACAAGGAGCACACCATCATCGTTGGCGGCTTCGGATTCCCCGAGGCGATCAAGGCTCGCATCAATCAGATCCGCGTTGCTATCGAGGACACCACCTCCGAATTTGATCGCGAGAAGCTGCAGGAGCGCCTTGCAAAGCTGGCAGGCGGCGTTGCCGTGAACAAGGTTGGCGCGGCCACCGAGGCAGAAATGAAGGAAAAGAAGCTTCGCATCGAGGATGCGCTCAACGCCACCAAGGCGGCTGTTGAGGAGGGCATCGTGGCAGGCGGCGGCACCGCATATCTCAATGCGATCCCCGACGTTGCAAAGCTGGTTTCCGAGCTGAACGGCGATGAGGCTACGGGCGCGCGCATCGTGATGAAGGCTCTGGAGGAGCCCGTTCGTCAGATCGCCGCAAACGCAGGCTTTGACGGCGGTGTTGTGGTGGATAAGATCGCAACCAGTGGCAAGATCGGCTACGGCTTCGACGCATATAACGAGGTCTACTGCGATATGGTTGCCAACGGCATCGTGGATCCCACCAAGGTGACTCGCAGCGCGCTGCAGAATGCAGCATCCATTGCATCCGTGATCCTCACCACCGAGGCCGTGGTGGCCGACCAGAAGGAGGAGACTCCTGCGGCGGCTCCCGCAGCCGGCGGTATGGGCGGCGGAATGTATTGATCCGCTTCGTGAAAAAGGGAAGTCCCGCAGATTGGCGGGACTTCCTTTTTTTGCAAAAATCGAAAAAATCCATTGACAGAAGGAGCGGAAAAAGGTATAATTATAATATTGAACCAAAGTAAAGGAGCCGACCATGGAAACCTTGTATCAGATTTTGAAAACACTTCATCCCGACGTGGATTTTACTGCCGACCGCGACCTGATCGCAGAGGGGATCCTCACCTCGCTGGATATCGTGGCACTGATTACCGAGATCAACAGCGAATTCGACGTGACCATTCCTGTGGAGGAGATCCTGCCCGAGAATTTTGCCTCCGCACAAGCGATCTATGCCATGATCGAGCGGCTGGACGAAGCTTGAGATGAGCTTTCTTGCGTTGCCGTTCTTCTGCCTGCTGGCAGTGGCGGTGCCCGTTTATTATCTGCTTCCCAAGGAGCGCAGATGGGTGCTTTTGCTGGCGGCAAGCTATCTTTTTTATCTGTTCGCAGGGGTGGAATGTTTGTTTTTTATTCTCTACACCACTGCCGTGACCTACGCCGCTTCCATGCTCCTGCGCCGTCGGCTTGCTTGCGCGAATGCGCATCTGGCGCAGAATATGGCCGATGCGCCGAAGGAGGAGCGGAAGGCCTACCGAAGGATGCAGAAGAAAAAGAGACTGGCCTTGCTTTCCTGGGGCTTGTTTTTCGGCTTGGGGATGCTGGCCGTTGTGAAATACACGGGCTTTGCCGTTTCTGTGATCAACGATCTCGGTGCCGATCTCACGGTGCCGTCCATTCTGTTGCCCATGGGGATCTCCTTCTATACGTTTCAGTCCATGGGGTATCTCATCGACGTTTATCGGGAGAAGGTGGAGGCAGAAAAAAATCCTTTTCGCCTGGCCTTGTTCGTTTCCTTCTTTCCTCAGCTTCTGCAGGGCCCCATCAGCCGCTATTCCGAGCTTGCCGGGCAGCTGAATGAGGGGCAGGATTTTTGCGCTTTGCGCCTGCGGCGTGGCTTGCTTCGCATTCTTTGGGGCTATTTTCTGAAGGTGATGGTGGCCGATGCGGCCATGATCGCCGTTCGGACGCTGGTGGAAAAGCAGCTGGAGGGCGCCTACGTGCTGGTTCTGATCCTTCTTTATTCTGCGGTGATCTATGGAGATTTCAAGGGCGGTATCGACATCACCATCGGCGTGGCCGAGCTGTTTGGCATCCGCCTGAAGGAGAATTTCAACCGTCCATTTTCCTCCCGCAGCGTGCGGGAATACTGGAAGCGCTGGCACATC
>JAZRCQ010000034.1:0-26015 GCA_045659845.1 Eubacteriales bacterium | reverse complement strand
TTTTCGGCATCGTGATGTAATACGCACCGCCGCCCATGGCAACCGCAACGTCAAGTCCGCCCGCGCCGAAGGCAAGCATACCGATGCCGCCGCCCGTGGGGGTATGGCTATCCGAGCCGATCAGCGTTTTGCCGGGGATTCCGAAGCGCTCCAGATGCACCTGATGGCAGATGCCGTTTCCGGGGCGGGAGAAATAAATGCCGTGCTTCTTTGCCACCGACTGGATATACCGATGGTCGTCGGCATTTTCAAAGCCCGATTGCAGGGTGTTGTGGTCGATATAGGCCACGCTCCGCTCGGTGCGGACGCGGTCGATGCCCATCGCCTCAAACTCCAGATAGGCCATCGTTCCCGTGGCGTCCTGCGTGAGCGTTTGGTCGATGCGAAGCGCGATCTCGCTTCCAACGGTCATCTCACCGCTGACAAGATGCGATTTGATAATTTTCTGTGCAATGGTCAGTCCCATGATCTTTATCCTCTTCTCTTCTGATTACGGTTACAGCTTGATTTTGATATGCGCGGCGGCATTTGCAATGTGGGCCACCGTGCATTTTTCGGCCAGCTCGGCATCGCCCGCGGCGATCGCCTCATAGATGGCCCGATGCTCCTTGGCCGAGAGCTGGGCGCGATTTTCATTTTCCACAGCCGCCTTGCGATACTTCTGCACCTTTTTGTGCAGAGGAAGCAGCGTGTCGTTGAGAACGGCGCTTCCGCTATAGCGATAGAGCAAACGATGGAATTTGCTGTCCATGCCCTTGATATGGTCGGCGTCCTTGCGCGGAACATAAAACTCCTGCAGCTCCAGCGTCTCCTTCAATTCGGCCAGCTCCTCCTCGGTGATGCGGCGCGCGGCCTCGGCAGAGGCCATGCCCTCGATCCGCAAACGGATCGCAAAGATGTCCTCCAGATCCTTTTGCGTGACTCCGATCACAAGAATTCCCTTGGAGGTGGTCTCCACCAAATGCTCCTGCTCCAATCGGTGCAAGGCCTCCCGCACGGGAGTCCTGCTCACGCCCAGATCCGCCACCAGCTTCATTTCGGTGAGGATCTCTCCTCTCTGATATTTCGACGAAAGGATGTCTCCCTCCAGTCTTTCAAAAACCTGCTCTGCCAGCGACAGAGTGCGATGCTCGATCATTTCGTTCCTCCTTACAGCCGACGGAAGCGTCCGCCCGACAGCTCCTCGATCTTTTCTTCCACCTCGTGAACGGCCAGCGTGGTCTGACGGCCGTCCTCATATTCCTTGTCGATCCATTCCTTCATTGCCACCACCAGCGGATCCCGCTTCTCCACACGCTCGCCCTCGGCAAGACGGTAGTTCTCGTTGATCCAGTAGGCAATGCCTGCCAGGCCGGAGGTCTTTCCGAGCATCACGGAGGCAGGGCGGTTGAGGATCTTTTTCGTATCGAAAATGTTGTAGATCTCCTCGTCCTTGAGAAGCCCGTCGGCATGGATGCCCGCACGGGTCACGTTGAAGCTTCGTCCCACAAAGGGCGTCATGGGCGGGATGGTGTAGCCCATTTCATGCTGGAAGTAGTCGGCGATCTCGGTGATCACCGTGGGATCCATGCCGTCCAGCGAGCCTCTGAGGGAGGCATACTCCATGATCATTCCCTCCAGCGGAATATTGCCCGTTCTCTCGCCGATGCCGAGAAGCGAGCAGTTCACGCCGCAGGCACCGTAGAGCCAGGCGGCGGAGGCGTTGGCAACCGCCTTGTAGAAATCGTTGTGTCCATGCCATTCCAGCATCTCGCTGGGAACGTCGGAATAATGCTGAAGACCATAAATAATGCCGGGCACGCTTCTGGGAAGCGCCACCTCGGAGTAGGGCACGCCGTAGCCCATGGTGTCGCAGGCACGAATTCGAACGGGAATGCCCGCATCGGCGCTCATCTTCATCAGCTCGTTCACGAAGGGCACCACAAAGCCATAGAAATCGGCTCTGGTGATGTCCTCCAGATGGCATCTGGGCATCACGCCTGCCTCGAAGGCATCCGCCACGGTGGCAAGATAGTGCTTCATGCACTCGCTGCGAGTCATCTTCATTTTCTTGAAGATATGATAGTCACTGCAGGAAACGAGAATACCCGTTTCGCGAATGCCCATATCCTTCACCAGCTTGAAGTCCTCGCGGCTGGCCCGGATCCACGTGGTGATCTCGGGGAATTTCAGCCCCAGCTCCTGACAACGCTGCACGGCCTCACGATCCTTCTTGCTGTAAACGAAGAATTCCGTTTGGCGGATGATCCCGAAGGGGCCTCCCAAACGGCTGAGCATCCGGAACAGATCCACGATCTGATTCACCGTGTAGGGCTCAACGGATTGCTGACCGTCGCGGAAGGAGGTGTCGGTGATCCAAATATCCTCGGGCATCCCCATCGGCACGCGGCGATGGTTGAATGCGATGCGGGGAATATCCGTGTAGGGATAGACGTCGCGATAAAGATTGGGCTCGGCTACGTCCTGCAGCGAATATTTATAGGTTTTTTGCTCCAACAAATTGGTCTTCTGAGAAATTTCAAGCATTGTTCAGACCTCCCTTGTACATATGTATACAATTATACACACATCCATCCGATTTGTCAATAGCCCTTTCAAAAAAATTCGTTTTTTTCTTGACAAAAAAGACATTTCCGTTTATAATTAATTGAATATCTATGAACAAGGAGGGTTTCCCATGAAGCTCCTGATCGCATCCGATCTCCACGGCTCCGCCTACTATGCACAAAAGCTGGTGGAGGCGATCCACCGCGAATCGCCCGACCGCATTCTCCTCCTCGGAGATCTGCTCTACCACGGCCCCCGCAACGATCTTCCGCGCGACTATGCCCCCAAGCGCGTGATCGAGCTGCTCAGCCCCCTCGCCCCCCGCCTGCTCTGCGTGCGCGGCAACTGCGAGGCAGAGGTGGATCAGATGGTGCTCCCCTTCCCCGTGCTGGCAGACTACGCCTGGCTGGAGGTGAACGGCATCCGCATTTTCGCAACGCACGGTCATCATCACGGCGAGCAAACGCCGCCTCCCCTTTCCGAGGGCGATGTGCTTCTTTGCGGACACACCCACGTGCCCGCTTGGAATGATCACGGCTCCTTCCTCTATCTCAATCCCGGCTCGGTTTCCATCCCCAAGGAGGGATCGGCTCACAGCTACGTAACGCTGGAGGGCTCGGAATTCGTTTGGAAAACTATGGAGGGCGAGGTCTATCACCGTCTCACCCCTTCGGGAGCAAAGGCATGAAGCTCCCCTTTCCCTCCTGCCCCTTTATCACGCTGTTCACCGCCGAAACCGGCCCTTGCCGCTTTTCCGCGTCCCCTCTCCGCCTGCAAACGGGCGACTCCGCTCAGCTGATCTATCACGAAAGCATTGAGGTGGCCTACCGCATCGGAGAGGTCGAGCTGAAGGCCGCACGAGGAAGCGTTCTGTTTCTCCCTCCACACGTGCAGGCCGAGGCGCATCCCCCGGCAGAGGGAACGGTGATCCGCATCGGCTATCACAGCGAGCAGGCCGCGATCGGCCCTTCTTCGCCCATGCTCCTTTCCACCTATGCGCCCCGCCTGCTCCGCGAACGGTTTCTGCACTTTGCGGCGGCCGTTGCATCGGGCACGGAGGGACGGGAGATCGCCATGCTGGCGCATTTCTATGGGATCCTCTACGATCTCAATCGCAACACCGCCGAAGGCAATCGCCGCACCCTGCAATTTGAGCGGATCCGCCCCTCTGTGGTTTATCTGGAGCATCACGATTGCGAGCGGGGACTGAACATGAAGCAGGTGGCCGCCCTATCCGGCATCAGCGACACACAGCTTCGCACCCTTTTTGCCCGACTTTATGGATGCACGCCGCTGGAATACGTGACCGAGCGACGGGTGGCGCGCGCCGAGCGTCTCCTGCGGGAGACCGCGCTCCCCCTCTCCGAGATCCGTGAAGCCTGCGGCTTTCGGGACGCCGCGCATTTCCGCCGCGTTTTTCAAAAGCTTCGGGGATGCACGCCGGAATCCCTTCGCGAGAGCTGATCAAAGGCAAGGCCCTTTTGAAAGAGCCTTGCCTTTTTGAAAAAACTTTTAAAAAAACAAAAAAATTTCAAAAAAGGGCTTGCATTTTCCGAAAGAATGTGCTATAATAGTTCCGTTGTCAAGGAAGCATAGCTCAGTTGGTTAGAGCGCACGGTTCACATCCGTGAGGTCGAGAGTTCGAGTCTCCCTGTTTCCACCAAAAAAGAACGAAGCAATCGCTTCGTTCTTTTTTTATCCAAGCCGCAGGCTTGGCATATCATCGCCGCACAAAGTGCGGTGCATATCATCAGCCCCCACGGGGGCTGGATCTCATCACGCGCCAGCGTGCATCTTCCCTGCGGCTTGATGATATACAACACTTCGTGTTGGTGATATGCAATTCCTTCGGAATTGATGATATACAAGGCTACGCCTTGACTTATTTGCGAAAGTGTGGTATCATGTTACAAAGGAGGCGAGATGATTGTTTTTCAGGAAGCGTGCAGAACAAAGCAAAGAGGAGCTGCGAGAGAGAATAAACGCCCTTCTCCCGACCGATGCAACTGTAATTTCGTTCGATTATAACGAAAAAGCCTTCGGCAACATCGTTTTGAAATTGGAATTTGAAAACGTCATACACACCTTCATAACGGATCGAGGCGAGATTTATCACAATGGGAAAATGCTTTGTGACAGTTCGTATCATGATATCGAAAAAGAGGATACGTTTTCCAAATTGCTGCAGCTGGTAAAACGGGAATTGAAGTTGTAATTTCGGACATTTTTTTCGCAATCCCCTGTATTTAGCAAACGAAAAAAGCTCACCTCTCTATCCTTCGGGATATGTGAGGTGAGCTTTTCTGTTATTTCAAGCCTTCTGATTTCGCTTTTTTCCGGGAGTAATGCCATAGTGGGCCTTGTAGCAACGGCAGAAATACCCCTCGTCCTCGAAGCCGCATTGCTCTGCAATGGCTCCAACGCTGCTTCCCGATCCGGAGAGCATCAGGTCGGCGATCTTCAAACGATATTCCGTGAGATAGCGCATGGCGCTCTGCCCCGTGGCCTTTCGGAATACGCGGCAGAAATGACACTTGCTCACGTTGCAAAGGGTGGCCAGCTCGTCCACCGTGATCGGCGAGGCGTAGCCCTCCCGAATCCTTCGGATCGCGGGCTCCACCGTTTCAAAGCAACGGAAATCCCCGTCGCCCTCCCCCGGCAGCTCCTTGGAATATTCCTGCAGAAGCAGCACGAAAAGCTCCAGAAGCACCGCCCGCACCGTGAACTGCCAGTGGGGCGCTTTTTTTTCGTAGGCCTCGATGATCCGCCCCATCATGTCCGAAATTCTCGGATCTCCCCGCACAAGCGTTTGGAAGGTCAGTCCTTTGCCAATGATCATGCTCCGAAGATCCAATCCTCCCGTGCTGCCGTTCAGAAAGAAATCCGGATCCATCATCAGGATCTGATATTTTCCCCGATCTCCCCCCTGATGAATGGTGGAATGAAGCTCATAGGGATTGATCACCACCAGATCTCCCGGCTGTGCCACGATCGTTTGCGAGCCGATCAGGAGCGTGCTGGTTCCCTCATAGAAATATTTCAGCTCGATCTCCTCGTGGATGGCCTTGGAAACCAGCTTGGGATCATCCACCTTTGATATCCTCGCGGGCCGGATCAACAAACGAAAGGAGGCGTCTGTGAAATACGGATCAAGCACTGATTTCCTTTTTACCTCGCTCATCACAAACACCTCCTTTTTTATTTCATTATACCACAGTCACGGAATATTGTCAATTCCTTATTCGTTGGAAAGACCGTACCAGCGACCGCCCTGCGCTTTGTCGCCGTCGCCCTCCAGCAGCTGCGTGTAGTTCTCCACCACCTTGCGGTAGGCCGCGGCATAGCACTCGATCCATTCCTTCTCGAAATGCTTAAACCACGGCACCGAGAAGCAGGCGATCTGCGCCGAGCGCTCCAGGCAATGGTCATCCTCGCGCACGTCGCGGGAGGCAAAGGCCACGCGGCTGGGCTTGCCAACGTTGAACAGATCGAAATCGTGGAAGAAGGGGTGCGCATGGAGGCAATAGTTGCCGCCGTCCCAGCAGATCCCGCCGATCTCCGCTCGCACCGCCTCGCAGAAGCGCTTCACGGAAAGTCCTCCCAGCTCCTCCGCCAGATACAAGCCGTGGGGAGCATACCATCCCGCCATATTGGAGCCCGTGGTTTCATCCACACGAATGGAACGAATGCCCGGAAGCCCCTCCAGAAGATCCCAGAAATAGTTCATGGCGCGGCGGATCTCTGCGCAACGCTCATCGTAGTACTTCAGCTGCACTCTCGCCATCGCCGTGCAGAGCTGATTGGCTCTGCCCTTGAGACCGCCCAGCGCAATGCGGGCAAAGGGCTTGAGGTCCTCACATTCCTGAATGTATTTCGCATTGTTGCGCTCATAGTGTCCGAAGGCAAGTACACGCTCATAGAGCTTGCGATCGTCGCAAACCACGATGCCCAGCTCTCCTGCGGCAAAGGACTTCATGCTCATCAGCGACATCGCGGCGATCTGACCGAAGGTGCCCAGCTTCTTTCCCTTATAGAGACCGCCCTGCGCGTGGGAAACGTCCTCGATCACGATCAGATTGTGGCGGTTGGCGATCTCCATGATGCGATCCATATCGCAGGGATATGCAAAATAATGCACCACCATGATGGCCTTGGTCTTCGGCGTGATGCAACGCTCCAGATCATCGGGATCCATGCTCAGATGCTCATCGATATTGCAGAACACCGCCGAGGCACCGAAGTTGATGGCCTGAGAAATGCTTGCCCAATAGGTTTTCGTGGGACAAATGATCTCATCTCCCATGGAAAGCCCAATGGCAAACATCGCCGCCGTGAGAGAAGCCGTGCCGTTGCAATAGGCCACGGCATATTTTCTTCCCTGCCACTCGGCAAACTCCTCCTGAAATTTCTCGGTGATATCAGTTCCGGAGAACCGATTGTTGCGGATCACGTCCAATGCAGCCGCCTCATCCTCCTCGGTGATGATCGGCCATTGAAACAGATGCTTTGTCGGCGCATTCTTCACAATGGGCTCGCCGCCCAGCAATGCTAATTTTTCCATTATATTTCTCCCTTGCTTAAAGCTTCAGCAGTCGAACGGCGTTTTCTCGAACGATCTTGCGGTAGGTCTCCTCCTTCAAGAGACCGTCGGCAAGCATTTGATTGAGAAAATCGTTAAACTGATATTGATGCACGTTGGCAACCGAGCAGATATCGCAGCCATACATCAGGCGATCCGAAAATTCCTCCATGAAGCGAGCCGCATGCTCGGGATCTCTCATCATGGCGTTTCGGCCGCTTCCTGCCGAAAGATCGCAATAAAGATTTTCGTAGGTGCGCAGCAGATAGGTCAGGCGCCCCTCGATCACCTTTCCGGGAGGATTGATGTTCCTCACGGCGTCGGTGTTATCCGCCGAGATCTCGCTCCAGAAGGGCTGAGAGTGGCCGAAGATCTTCAGCTTGGGATGCTTCTTCAGCATTTTCTCCAAGCGAGGCAATCCCAGGTCATCCACGATGCCGTAGCACCCGTCGAAATGCGGGCCGATGTGGATCGTGAGCGGCAGATCAACCTCCTCCAGACAGGAATAAAGATTATCGAGCTTGGGATCGTCGGCAAGGAGCTGGGTGGTCAATTCTCCCATGCCCTTTGCTCCCCTGCTCTTGTAGTAATCCAAAAGATAGGAAAGCGCCGCGGTGGGTGTGTTGTTGAGCATGCGGGGATCTACGTTACAGAACCACAAAAAACGATCCGGATACTGATCCGCCACATACATACACGCCTCGGTGGTCATCATGGTGTGCTGAGCCTCGGGCGCAACGATAGGAAGCAAAACTCCCTTTTCAATGTTCAATTCATCATAAAAGCGGATCAGCTCCGCACCATCAAGAAAGCGTTGCTTGAAATAGGGGCTTTCGGGCGTATACTGCGGAAATGCTGTGACGTGAGCGTGAATATCAATTTTTTTAACAGATTCCATACCGACCTCCAAAGATTAAGGGTTATCTATATTTTAATACTTCCCTTCCGATTATGCAAGGCATCTCCTTGCTATTTTATAGGACACCATTGATCTTTTTTGAAACTTTTTCCATGAAAAATGCAAAGGATCCCGAGCTTGTCCGAAAAACGAGCTCGGGATCCTGCAATTTTAAATTATGCGCGATTCTGCTTTGCGCGCTTGAGAACCAGCCGAACTGCGATGAAGGCCGCCAGAAGAGCAATGCCGACAGACAGCGTGACCAACGCGGAAAGACCATAGGAAATGCCGGTGGAGATCACGAAGCCGGAGATCAGGTAGGACACGAAGGAGATCACGGCCACCGCCAGCGCATAAGGCAGCTGCGTTTTTACGTGGTCGATATGATTGCACTGCGCGCCCGAGCTTGCCATGATGGTGGTGTCGGAAATGGGAGACACGTGGTCACCAAACACCGATCCCGCAAGGATGGCGGAAATAGCAAGGATATTGCAAGGAACCACGGCCGTGCCGAGAATGCTGAGTGCCACGGGAATCAGAAGGACGAAGGTACCCCAGGAGGTTCCGGTTGCGAAGCTGATCAGAGCCGCCAGCAGGAAGAAGATGGCGGGAATGATAGCAGTGCCGATTCCGTTCTCCACCAAGGAGCCCATTTCGGTCTCCACGAACAGCTGGGCATCCAGATAGCCGCCCTTTGCTCCCATCACGCCGCTGAGCACCCATGCAAAGATGAGGATCAGAATGGCGGGAACCATAGATTTGAAGCCTGCCGTGAGGCTTTCCACGCATTCCTTAAAGGAAAGTGCCTTGGTGACCATGTAGATCACGAAGGTGATCAGCAGAGCCACAATGGAACCAACGCCCAACGAAAGGCCCGCATCGCAATTGGAGAATGCCTCGATCACATTTGCCGATTGCAGCTCGGTGCCAATCACGCCGGCATCCCAATCGTAGTAGAAGCCGTTGTAGATCATGGAGCCGATGCAGCAGAGGATGAGCGTCACGATGGGCACGATCAGATGCCACACCTTGCCGTTTTTGCCGATCATATCGGGATCCATATCCTCGGCGGGAAGCTCAGTCTCCCCCGCCATCAGGTCGCCGGTTTCCTCAGCGAGGCGCTCGTTTCTGCGCATTTTGCCGAGATCCAGCTTCAGGATCGTGAACACCACCAGCATGAGGATGGTGAGGATGGCATAGAGATTGAAGGGAATGGTCATCATGAAGGCCACGATGGCGTTGTCGCTATCCAGAAATCCGCTCACAGCTGCCGCCCAAGAGGAAATGGGCGCGATGATGCAGATGGGCGCGGCGGTGGAATCGATGATGTAGGCCAGCTTGGATCGGCTGATGCGATACTTATCGGTGACGGGACGCATCACCGAACCAACCGTGAGGCAGTTGAAGTAATCATCCACGAAAATCAAGCAACCCAGCAGAATCGTGGAAAGCATGGCGCCCTTTCTGCTCTTCAGGCGATTCGCAGCCCATTCGCCGTAAGCAATGGTTCCACCGGTCTTGGCGAGGATCACCGCAAACACCCCAAGCACCACAAGGAATGCCAGAATGCCTCCGTTTTCTCCCAGCTTTTCCGAGATCAGCGTGACGATGGTGGAAAAGGCATTCAGCACGTTTCCTTCCGTGTAGAACATAGCACCAACGAAGATTCCAACGAACAAGGAGGGATACACCTTTTTCGTTAATAGAGCCAATGCGATGGCCACGATGGCGGGCACGAATGCCCAAAATGAACCTGTCATAAGCATCTCCTTTTTTGTTTTCTTTTTCTAAGATTATACCATTGCACAGCTTTTTTGTCAATAGCGACACCCATTTTTTTGAATAAAAATCGAAAAACGCTTTACATTTTGTCAAAAAAGATGTATAATATTCGCAGAGAAAACCGTTTATCGGAAAGGAGCTTCCCATGGCCGAAAAAAAGAAGATCGCAGGCACCTGCGAAACCTGCGTTTTTTATGATTACGACGAGGACTTCGATGCCTACGTTTGCCTCGTGAATCTTGATCAGGACGAGCTGGCTCGCTTTCTCTCCGGCTCCACCGCCACCTGCCCCTACTACCGCTTCTACGACGAATACAAAAGCGTTCAAAAGCAAAACTGAAAAAAGCTCTTTGCATCCGCAAAGAGCTTTTTAATTTTTCAGAAGTGCCTCCAGCAGCTGCACGCGCTCGTTGCTGAAGCGATAGGCTTCCTTATAGTCCTCGATTTCCTTGGAGCAGGTCTCCAGATCGGACAAAACCGCGTAGAGCTCAATCTGGTTCAGCGGCAGCTCGCCGCGCAAAAGCTCCGAGAGCGCCTCGCCCGCCTCCCGATATCGAGCCTCCTGCATAAGAAGCCGGATCCGAAGATGCTCTCCGAAAAAGGCCTTTCCATCCGAGAATTGGGCATCATAAGATCGTGCCGCTTTGCAATCGCCTTGATCCAGGGAGTCCAACGCCTCCACGTAGACTGCAAAGGCATCTCTGCAAGCATACTCGCCGGTTTCCCCCTCATCCATCACGTCGGAATAGAGCGTGGGAGAGAGTCTTTGCATATACCGAAAATAGACTGCCGCCTCCGCGCGAATATGGGGCATCGGATAAAGTGTTTCCTCGGCATAAAGAAGTGCCTCATCAAAATAGCGGCAGGCCAATCGAACCCTTCCGTTCCAAAAGGCGTCCTTTGCAATTCCCAAATCGCAATTCGCCAGCAATAGGCGGATCTCATCGTCTGCCTCCGGACACGACGAAAGGCAGAGACCTCTGCACCCTGTCAGATCCCCTGCTTTGTACGCTCTTTTGATATTGGAGAGATTGTTCATCTTCTGATAAACGATCTCATCGCCTTCCTCGGCGAGCAAAAACCCCGCAGGAACATTCAACCGCTCTGCGATATAGAGAATGGTTGAGAGTGATGGCTGGGCATTTCCGTTTTCTATGCTGCTCAGCATATTCCGCGTGATCTGATTACCGGCCAGATCCGACTGTGTCATGAGCTTCGCAACTCTCAACGATCGAATCTTTTCCCCGATATTCATTGCTCCAACCATCACTTTCCCATCGTTTGTTCTATGGATTACGCCTCGATGGTCTCCTCAACCACGGGAGCGATCTCCTCATCCGCCACGTCGGCCTTGCGGGACTGCTTGAAGTCCTCAACCTTAGCCTTCACAACGTCTACCTTCTCTTCAACCTTGGCCTTCACAACCTCAACCTTTTCCTTCACCAGCTCAGTCTTCTCCTGAACCACTGCGGAAACGGCGTCGTATGCCTTGCCGGGAAGCTTTGCAGCTGCCACCAGACCGGAAGCAACCTTCAGAGAAACCTTATCGCAAGCTCTCACAAAGGCTTCCACTCTGCCTGCCAGCGTCTTGGAATAGATAAACTCATCCAGCAGATTGTAGAGTCTGTCCATGTTCTGATCCACCACGGCAACGATGCGATCAGCGGCCAGCTCATAGATACCGTCAGCCGTTGCTCTTGCCTGATCCATGCGGATCTCATAATCGTTGGTGGCCTTCAGCTCGATTGCCTTTGCCTTGGCCTGTGCGGGGCCCAGAATATTTCTGAACTCGCCGTCCATCTTCTTCATGAGCTTATCATAAAGCTCGATCTTTTCTGCGGCCTCCACAGCCTCGGGAGTTCTGGCAGCCTCCAGCTTTGCCTCGAGAACTGCGATCTGCTGCTGAAGAGAATCAATGGTGGCGGCTCTCTGCTGAAGCTCGGCCTCGTTGTTCTTCAGAACGGCGCGAACCTCCTGCTTGTTATAGCCATTGAATTGATTTCTGATGCGATTAGAATTTTCCGCCATAATATATGACCTCCAATGCTTTATAGCTTATAGATGCGTGGACTTATGCCATCATATCTTTATTTATACCAATATCATACCATAAAACCGCACATCTTGCAATCCTTTTTCATCACTTTTTTTATTTTTGGCATTTTGCACAAAAAAATCAGCGTCAAATTCGGACAAAAAAGGCCTATATGGAACTTTTTCCCCGCAGAGGAGCGCCGAAGCGCGCCTCTGCGGGGAGGATCATCGACGAGATCAGATGCCTCTCTTAATATAGGAGGTATGGAGGATCTCGTGTGCCAGGTGGCTGTTGGGCTCGCCGAAGAACTCATCGTAGAGCTTCTGAACCGCCAGGTTGTCCTGAGACTTGCGGAGATCGCTGTTCTTATCGTCGTTGTAGAGAACTGCCGCACGAACTGCGCGCAGATCCATATCCATGCGAATGCTTGCGGGCTGAATGGGCTGGCCGCCACCGTTTACGCAGCCGCCGGGGCAACCCATGATCTCGATGAACTGAACGTCGAGCTCGCCGGCCTTCACCATGTTGAGCAGCTTCTTAGCCATGCCGGTGCTGGATGCAACGGCAACATTCACGGTCAGATCACCCAGCTTGTAGGAAGCAGTCTTGATGCCTTCCACGCCGCGAACGTCGTTGAAGTCCACCTTCTCCAGCTTCTTGCCGAGGATCACCTCAGCCGCATAGCGGAGAGCAGCCTCCATTACGCCGCCGGTTGCGCCGAAGATCGCGCCTGCGCCGGAGCCGATCGCAAAGGGATCGTCAAACTTTGCATCTGCAAGAGCGCGGAAGTTGATGCCGGCTCTCTTGATCATTCTGCCAACCTCGCGGGTGGTGATTGCGAAATCAACGTCGGGAACGCCTGCAGCGGACTGATCAGGTCTGCCCACCTCAAACTTCTTTGCGGTGCAAGGAATAGCGGAAACCATCACGATATCCTTGGGACCCCAGCCCATCTTCTTTGCGTAGTAGGACTTCACCACTGTGCCGAACAACTGGTGAGGAGACTTGCAGGTGGAAAGATTGTCCACGAACTCAGGGAAATAGTGCTCGCAGTACTTGATCCATCCGGGAGAGCAGGAGGTGATCATGGGCAGAGTGCCGTTGTTCTTGATTCTGCCGAGCAGCTCGTTTGCCTCCTCCACGATGGTGAGGTCGGCGGTGAGGTTCATATCATACACGCCGTCGAAGCCGAGAGCCTTGAGGGCGGCAACCATCTTGCCCTCCACGTCGGTGCCGGGCTCGTAGCCGAAGCACTCGCCGAGCTGTGCGCGAACGGAGGGAGCGGTGCAGATCACAACCTTCTTTGCGGGATCTGCCAGAGCGGCGAACACACCGTCGGTGTCGTCTCTCTCGTAGAGAGCGCCAACGGGGCACGCCACGATGCACTGACCGCAGTTGATGCAGGAGGTTTCAGCCAGAGCCTGCTCGAAGGCGGAGCCAATGTAGGTGTCGAATCCGCGGTTGTTGGCACCGATCACGCCGATCTCCTGGATCTTAGCGCAGGTTGCCACGCAACGACGGCAGAGAATGCACTTGTTGTTGTCGCGAACGATGGGAGTCTTGTCATCGATGGCATACTCAGTCTTTGCACCAACGAATCCGGACTGATCCACGCCGTACTCACGGCAGAGCGTCTGCAGCTCGCAATTGGTGGAACGAACGCAGGAGAGGCACTTCTGATCATGGTTGGAGAGCAGAAGCTCCAGGTTCATTCTTCTGGATGCGGTGATCTTGGGGGTGTTGGTCTTCACCACCATACCGTCGGTGCAGGGATATACGCAAGCGGTGACCATGCGGAAGGGTCCCATTGCATCGCCTCTCTTTTCGGCAACCTCCACCAGGCAGAGACGGCAAGCACCGATCTCGTTGATGTCCTTCAGATAGCAAAGCGTGGGAATGTCGATATTTGCTGCCTTTGCGGCCTCCAGCACAGTGGAGCCTGCGGCAACCGAATAAACCACGCCGTTAATGGTTACATTAATCATATCCATTTTCACGATTCCCCTTTCTTAACCCTTGGAGATCGCCTTGATCTTCTTACAGGAAGCAAGGCAGGCTCCGCACTTCACGCACTTCGTGGTATCGATCTCCAGAGAAGGCAGCTTGTGACCGGGAGCAACGTAGGTCGTCTTAACGATGGCGTCTGCGGGGCACTGCTTTGCGCACATGCCGCAGCCAATGCACTTGTCAGGATCGATCTTGAAGCTGATCAGCTTCTTGCACACGCCTGCGGGGCACTTCTTGTCCACGATGTGTGCGATATACTCTTCTCTGAAATAGCGAAGCGTGGAGAGAACGGGGTTGGGTGCCGTTTGTCCAAGGCCGCAGAGAGAAGCAGACTTGATATAGTTGGAAAGCTCTTCCAGACGATCCAGATCCTCCAGCTCGCCCTTGCCCTCGATGATCTTATCGAGCAGCTCCATCAGACGCTTGGTACCGATGCGGCAGGGAGTGCACTTACCGCAGGATTCGTCCACGGTGAAGTCCAGGAAGAAGCGGGCGATGTCAACCATGCAGTTGTCCTCGTCCATAACGATCAGACCGCCCGATCCCATCATAGAGCCGATCTCCAGCAGGTTATCGTAGTCGATGGGAGTGTCGATCAGGTGTGCAGGGATGCATCCGCCGGAAGGTCCACCGGTCTGGGCAGCCTTGAACTTCTTGCCGTTGGGAATGCCGCCGCCGATCTCCTCGATGATGTGACGGAGAGTGGTTCCCATGGGAACCTCAACCAGACCGGTATTCTTGATCTTACCGCCCAGTGCGAACACCTTGGTGCCCTTGGACTTCTCGGTTCCGATCTTGTTGAACCAATCTGCGCCGTTGAGGATGATCTGAGGAATGTTGGCATAGGTCTCCACGTTGTTCAGAACGGTGGGCTTGCCGAACAGACCCTTCACTGCAGGGAACGGAGGACGGGGACGAGGCTCGCCGCGCTTACCCTCGATAGAGGTCATCAGAGCAGTCTCCTCACCGCAAACGAATGCGCCTGCGCCCAGACGGATGTCCAGATTGAACTTGAAGCCGGTGCCGAAGATATCTTCGCCCAGCAGACCGTATTCTCTTGCCTGATCGATCGCGATCTGCAAACGGTTCACGGCGATAGGATACTCAGCGCGAACGTAAACGTAACCCTGATCAGCGCCGATCGCATAACCTGCAATGGCCATAGCCTCGATCAGAGCGTGGGGGTCGCCCTCAAGCACGGAGCGATCCATGAATGCGCCGGGGTCACCCTCGTCCGCATTACAAGCAACGTACTTCTGAACGTTGCCTCTGTTGCCGGAGGCAAATCTCCACTTCATACCGGTGGGGAAGCCTGCGCCGCCGCGTCCGCGAAGACCGGAATCCAGAATGGTCTGGATCACTTCGTCGGGAGTCATCTCGGTCAGAACCTTACCCAGCGCCTTATAACCGTCCATTGCGATGTACTCATCGATGGATTCGGGGTTGATCACGCCGCAGTTCTTCAGGGCGAGACGGTACTGAGACTTATAGAAAACGGTGTCGTTCAGAGAAGCGTGAGCAGCGTCGATCTTCTCGGCTGCATCCTTATCTCCAACGTCGTTGTAAACCAGCTTTTCCACAACGCGGCCCTTCAGCAGATGCTCCTCAACGATGGTGGGAACGTCCTCCTCGGTGATGTTGCTATAGAAGGTGCCATCGGGATAAACGATGACCACAGGGCCAAGTGCGCAAAGGCCGAAGCATCCGGTCTGAACAACCTTCACTTCATCGGAAAGGCCCTGCTTTGCAATCTCAGCCTCGAAGGCCGCCTGGATCTTAGGGCTGCCGGAAGAGGTACATCCGGTACCGCCGCAGCACAATACTTGAGTACGAATCATAAAGCTGATACCTCCAAATTATGCATTCTGGTTAGCGGCAATGGTGTAGGCCTCAACGACCTTGCCGCCCTTGATATGCTCTTCGATAATTTTTGCGACCTTATCGGCAGTCACCTTCACGTAGGTCACCTTTTCCTTATCGGACTGGTAAACCTCAACGATCGGCTCATACTGGCAAAGTCCCACGCATCCCGTCTGGGAAACGGTGGCCTTCTCATTCAGGCCCTCGGCGTTGATGCCCTCAACGAAGGCATTGAGAACCGGGCGCGCGCCTGCGGCAATACCGCAAGTAGCCATACCCACAACGATGCGAATGTCGTTCTGACCTTCGCGAAGGACAACCTTGCCCTTCATTCTCTCTCTGATCTCAGCAAGCTCAGCCAAAGATTTCATGATTTCGGTTCCTCTCTTTTCATTTAGTTTATATTTTTATATTGATCACTTAAAAACTCTCCGAGCCAGCAGATCACCTCGTAGCTGTTCAGCGGAACCTCCGAGCCAAGGATCTCCCGCACCTGTCGGGTGTCCAGCTCGGCCGCCTCCCTGCCCTTTTGGTGCCGAAACAGAAAATCTGTTTCGGGATGCCCTTGGATCAGAGTGGTGACGGAGGAGATCACATCCCCCATCGGAGTGTAGTCGATATGATTTTTATAAAAGGTTGCAGTCACGTCCGTGCCGTGATCAACGGGATGCGTTGATTCGTGCCTGGATTCGATCCGCAGTGTCCCTCCCGTTTGCTCCGCCGCCATTTTCAGAAGCGGAATTCCCATTCCCACCTTTCGGGTGGTTCTGGTGGTGTAGAACGGATTGGTCACGCCCTCCAGGATCTCTTCGGTCATACCGCAGCCGTCATCCCGGATCGTCATCGTCAGAAGCTCGTCCGTTTCCTCGATCAGGATCTGAACCAAGGTTGCTCTCGCCTTCACGGAATTCTCTGCGATATCCAGAATGTTCAACGAAAGCTCCTTCAATTCTCTCTCCTCCTCAAAAGCTCAAACAAGCGTTTTCTGACCAGCTCACTGCTGTAGGGCTCATCCTCCAGATCAAAATAAGCCTCCTTGTCACGAATGTCCCACAAATAGTGGGCATCCGATCCCGAAACCAGCCGCATCCGCCTCAGCGCAGGGTAGCGTTGGCAATAGTCCTCAGCCTTCCCCATGTCATGAAGCTCCGCGCAGGCAAAATCGGTGTCCTCGGGAAACACGCCGAGTGTGGTGATGATCCCATTGGCGTCACGGTCCACGTGCGCCGGAAAGCAAACACCGTTGAAGGCAGAAACCAGCTCGGAAACCGAATCGATGGGGATCTCGGTTGCGTTAGGCAAAAGATCCTCTTCGGTTCCGATCACTTCGTCGTTTTCGTCGGTCAGCAATTGATCGCCGAAAATATCGGTTCGGTTTTTGAACCGGATTCTACGACGGTCCACCTCTTCATTGAAGCTTAGCGCCTCCTCAAGATGCTCGAACAAGCAAACCACGTGAATATCCTCCGCCGTGGTCAGCTCCATCCCTGCAATCGGGATGATCCCGTTTCTTTTTGCCGCCGCAAAGAATGCGGGGCAATTTTTGGAGGAATTATGATCGGTGAGTGCCACGATATTCAAGCCCGCCACCGCCGCCATCCCCGCAATATTATTGGGAGTCATATCATTGTCGGCACAGGGTGACAAGCAGGAATGAACGTGAAAATCATAATAGTAGCGGTTCGTCATTTCTTCAGATCCGCCAGCATGACCGCCACCTCAAAGGCAGTCATTTCGGTGGTGAACAGATTCACGCCCTTCTCTCTTGCCGTGGCGATCACCTTTTCATCGGGAACCACGCCCTCGGCAAACACGATGCAGGCCACGTCGGCCAAAGAGGCCACGGCCACAACGTTGATATTCGACATGATCGTCACCCAAACGTCGCCGCTTTTGGCGCGGCCCATGACCCAGCTGAGCAGATCGCCGATATAAACTCCCGTTGCCTCCCGATCGGCTTCCGCCGCCGCAAGAGGACGAAGGGAAATTCTTTCCGCAAGTTCTCCAACCGTCATGCTTCTGTCTCTCCGTTTTCTTGTTCCACCAGCCTACGCTTCAGCTCTCGGTTGCGCTCCAGCAGGCATCCGCTCCGCTCCGCATCGCCTCGGATCACATCCTCCGCAAACGCTCGGCAATTCGGTGCGCCGCAGGCACCGCAATCGATCCCCGGAAGCTCAGCGCGAAGCTTTTGCAGATCTGCCATCATCCGAAGGGACTCGGCAAAGCTGTTGCTCAATCGCTGAATCGGGCGATAGGTGGGCACAGATTCAAAGAAATAGCTTTCGGGAATATAATCCTTCTCCTTCTCCCCAAGGAAATTCTGCGAGACCGGAAGATACCTTCTCAGCGTCTGCAGGCGCGCCTTCGCAATGAAAGGGTTCTCCACTGCCATCACGCCGCCCACGCATCCGCCCGGGCAGGCATTCAGCTCAATGAATTCCAGCGAGGATATATTACCGTTTTCCAGCTGGTCCAGCACACGATTGACATTGTCGATGCCGTCCGCCGCCAGATATTTGTCATTGAAGATCGCCGAGGATTCCCCGCCCGACGTCGCCCAGCTGATGCCGATCATTCCCGATTGGGAAAGCGGCGTGGGAGCACATTCTCTCCGCATCACGTTCAGCAGGCTGAAATAAACGTCGCTGACGGAAACCACCTCGTCCACCTCGCTCTGATAGGTGCCAAAGCCGTTCTTCACGTAACTCACCTTGGCGGGACAGGGCGAAATGAAGCAGATGCAGATCTCCTCTCTCTTCAATTCCGGATGCTCTCTTTGCGCCTTCTCTCTGGCCATCTTCGCCGCGATCTCCATGGGAGGAAGCAGCTGCATGATGTTGTCCTGGAGAGTGGGATAGCGCAAGGAGATCAATCTCAAAACCACCGGGCAAGCCGAGCTGATCACAGGCTTCGGGATTCCCTCGGTTTTTAAATAGTTTCTCGTGTATGCAGAAACAAGCTCTGCTGCCTGCGAGACCTCCACCACGTCATCAAAGCCAATATTCAGAAGTCCCTGAAGCACGTAGTCCACGTCCTCCAGCGCCTCAAACTGACCGTAGAGCGTGGGAGCAGGCAATGCAACCTTGTATTTATATTTCTTCAGCACCTCATTGAGCCGAGAATAGGTTGCCTTTTTGGCGTGATTCGGGCAATTACGAATACAAAGGCCGCAATCGATGCATCGATGCGGATTGATCTCCGCATGACCGTTTCGGATGCGGATCGCCTCCGTTGGGCAATGCTTCAGGCAGGTGGTGCAGCCTGTGCAATGGCCGACATCCAGCGCCACCGAATGCTCATATGTATTCATCTCTCGTCCTCCTTCCGCCGTTTAAACCGTTTTTTAAAGATCCACCCGCATCAGAATACTGGTGCCCTTTCCAACCTCGGATCGGATCTCCATGCGGTCGGTATACCGTTTCATATTGGGAAGACCCATTCCCGCGCCAAAGCCCAGGGAACGGATGTTATCGGGCGCCGTGGAAAATCCCTCCTGCATTGCTTGCTCGATGTTGGCAATGCCGGGGCCATTGTCCTCCAGGCAGATCTCGATGTAGCTCTCATGCACGCGCACCTCGGCAACGCCGCCGCCCGCATGGATCACCATATTGATCTCGCCCTCATACATGGCAATAGAGACCTTTCGGATAATTTCGGGAGAGATTCCCAGCTGACGCAGACTCTTTTTCACCTGCACCGAGGCCTGACCGGCAGACGTGAAGTCCTTGCCGTCGACCTGAAAGGTGAATCGAACCGCCTCGCTCATGCCTTTCCTCCGTTGATCAAACCGTTGGAATAAAGAATTCCGCATGCCTCATACATTCTCTTGGACGTTTTGAGAAGAACCATTCCGCTCTCCTCCGCCAGTGCGATCATTTCCGCCGTTGGGGATTTGGATCGAACGAACACGATGCAGATCATGTCCATCATCTCCGCGGTGCGAACCACCTGCGGATTCACCAGCCCCGTGAGCAGGACCGCTTGATCCTTCACGTAGGCCAGCACGTCGCTCATCATGTCGCTTCCGCAGGCAGAATGAACGTCTCTGTCCTCCAATTCCTCGCCGCAAACAATCTCTGCATCCAGCAGCTCCTTGATCGTTGCAATCTTCATTGTGATCTTCCTCGCCCGAACGAATCTATCACATATACTTTGCCAGGATCGTATCCACGTCGTCCACCGTCAAACGGCCGTAAACCTCGCCGTTCACCGTAAGAACGGGTGCCAGGCCGCAGGCGCCGATGCAACGGGTTGCCTCAATGGAGTATTTTCCATCAGCGGAAGTGCTTCCGATCGGAACATTCAGCTTCTGGGAGATTGCCTCGATAATGTCGCCAGAGCCCTTTACGTAGCAAGCGGTTCCCAGGCAAACTGCGATCGCATACTGTCCGTCGGGATTCAGCTTGAACTGCGCATAGAAGGAAACGATTCCAAAGATCTCCTCCAGAGGAGTGCCGGTCTTATCGGCGATGATCTTCTGCACCTCGATGGGCAGATAGCCATAGATCTCCTGAGCCTCCTGCAGGATCGGCATCATAGAGCCCTGCTCACCGGCATGCTTTTCGATGACTGCCAGCAGCTGCTTTTCCTGCTCTGCGGTTCCGTGAAACTCGACCATGGTCAGTTTCTTTTTCATAGTCAAAAAACCTCCTGTTTTTTTGTTCTTCGTTTGCCTTGGCGGCCTTGCCCTCCTCAAAGAAGGCATAGCTTCCCCTTGGCAACATACGACGTATATATTATACTACATCTTTATAAAAAAATCTATAGCTTTTTGAAAAAAAATCGTCGATTTTCGGAAAAAGTTATTAAATTATCAACATATGTCGATAATGATTCGGAAGTTGTTTCCCGCAAAGGAAAAAGCACGAAGGCGTTGCTCCCATCGGGGGCAACGCCTTCGTGCTATATTCATTGAAAATGGATCAGTGCTGTACGCAAACCTCGGTGTCCTTATCGAAGATGTGCATTCTGGACATATCAAATGCAACCTTGATCACGTCCTTAGCGCGAGTCTTGGATCTGGAGGAAACGCGAGCGATCAGCTTGCCCTTCTTACCAACGTTGAGGTAGAGGTAGATCTCTGCACCCATCAGCTCGGTTACGTCAACAGTGGTCTCGAAGCTTGCATCAGCATACTTCTCGCAGTTTGCTTCGTCGTCGAAGATACACTCGGGACGCAGACCGCCGTAAACCTCCTTGCCAATGTAAGGAGCCAGAGCGGGATCGTTTGCCTTCTCGGCGGGAACCTTCAGATAGTTGCCCTCGTAAACGAAGTAGAGGCCATCCTCCTTCTTCTCCAGAACACCCTCCATGAAGTTCATCTGAGGCGTTCCGATGAAGCCTGCAACGAACATATTCACGGGATAATCATAGAGCTTCTGAGGAGTGTCAACCTGCTGGATCAGACCATCCTTCATAACAACGTTTCTCGTTGCCATGGTCATAGCCTCAACCTGGTCGTGCGTTACGTAGATAAACGTGGTCTTAACGCTTTCATGAAGCTTGGTCAGCTCGGTTCTCATTGCTGCACGGAGCTTAGCGTCCAAGTTGGACAGAGGCTCGTCGAGCAAAAATACCTCGGGGTTACGCACGATAGCACGTCCCAGAGCTACACGCTGCTTCTGACCGCCCGACAGAGCCTTGGGCTTACGGTCGAGCAGGTGAGTGATATCCAGGATACGGGCAGCATCCTCAACCTTCTTCTTGATAACGTCCTTCGGAACCTTGCTCAGCTTCAGACCGAATGCCATGTTCTCAAACACGGACATATGAGGATACAGAGCGTAGTTCTGGAACACCATCCCGATCTTACGATCCTTAGGAGCCACGTCGTTTACCAGACGGTCGCCGATGCGAAGCTCGCCCTCGGAGATCTCCTCCAGACCGGCGATCATACGCAGAGTGGTGGACTTACCGCAACCGGAAGGTCCAACGAGAACCAAGAACTCCTCGTTCTCGATCTCAAGGCAGAAGTCGGAAACGGCCGTTACACCGCCCGGATACTTCTTGTAAATATGCTTTAAGGATAAGCTTGCCATATTTCAATATTCCTCCTGTAATCTCCCGACTGCGTGTCGGAAACATTATTTTGCCATATAATATTTTAACAGATTTTCCTCAAAAATGGAAGAGGGTAATTGCCCAAAATTATCGGAACTTTATTGTGCAATTTCAACAAATTCACTCCCAACAGATGCGCAAACAAGACGTGCTCGTTTTTAATATATTAAAAAGTCAGGACTTCGAGCGCATTGTGAGGGAGATTCTCTTCTTTGCCACGTCCACGCTCAGAACGCGCACGTGCACGATGTCGCCCACCTTCACCATCTCGGAGGGGTGCTTGATAAAGCGGTTGCAGATCTGCGAGATATGCACCAATCCGTCCTGATGCACGCCAATGTCCACGAAGGCACCGAAGTCGATCACGTTTCTCACGGTTCCCGTCAGCTCCATGTCGGGCTTCAGATCCTCGAGGCTGAGGATATCGTCTCTCAGAACGGGAGGCGGCAACGTGTCGCGGATGTCACGGCCCGGCTTCTGCAGTTCGGAAACGATATCCTTGAGCGTGGGCAGACCGATCCCCAGCTTTTCGCAAACGGCGGTGCTTCCCATTTTCGTCACCTTATCTCCCAGCTCCTTGAGGTTGCCGTTCTTCACGTCCTCGCGAGTGTAGCCAAAGAGTGCCAGCAGCTCCTCCGCCGCCTCATAGGATTCGGGATGTACGCCGGTGTTGTCGAAGATCTCCTTCCCTCCCGGCACGCGCAGGAAGCCCGCCGCCTGCTCATAGGCCTTGGCTCCGATCCTCGGAACCTTCAGAAGCTGTGCGCGGCTGGTGAACTCACCGTTCTCCTCGCGGTATTTCACGATATTCTTGGCGGAGGTTGCATTGATGCCCGCAATATAGGCCAGCAAGGAATGGGATGCCGTGTTGAGATCCACGCCAACCGAGTTCACGCAGTTTTCCACCACGCCTCCCAGCGCCTCATCCAATCTCGCCTGCTTCATATCATGCTGATATTGACCTACTCCGATTCCCTTCGGATCGATCTTGATCAGCTCTGCCAGCGGATCCTGCAATCTTCTGGCAATGGAAACGGCGCTTCTCTGCATCACGTCGAATTCGGGGAACTCCTCGGCCGCCAGCTTGGAGGCAGAATAAATGGAAGCTCCCGCCTCGCTGACCACGATATATTTCACGTCCTCCTCGATCTCGCGGATCAGCTTCGCAATAAAGATCTCACTCTCCTTGGAGGCCGTTCCGTTGCCGATGGCGATCACATCCACGTGATGCTTCTTGATCATATTCTTAACGATGCGACTGCTCTTTTCGGTCTCCTCGCGGGGCTTCACGGGATAGATCACGCCCGTGTCCACCACCTTGCCCGTCTTATCAACCACCGCAAGCTTGCAGCCATGCGCATAGCCGGGATCGAAGCCCAGAACGGTCTTACCCTTCAAAGGCGACTGCATCAGCAAGTGCCCCAGATTGTCGGCAAACAGCTTGATGGCGCCCTCGCAGGCATTGTCGAAGATATCGCTTCGGATCTCTCTCTCGATGGAGGGGCAGATCAATCTCTCATAGCTATCGGTGAGCGCCGCGGCCACGTATTCGGTGGCAGGGCTGCCGTTCACCTTCAGAATGCGCTCCCGCAGGCCCTTCAGCACCGTGTCGGCATCCACCACCACGGAAACCTTCAGGAATTCCTCCTTTTCGCCGCGGTTCAGCGCCAGCACGCGATGGGATGCCACCTTCTTGAGTGCCTCGGAATACTCATAGTACTGTGCGTAGACCGAGTCCTCGTCCTTGGCCTGCTTGGAGGTGAGCGTTCCGAAATTGAAGGTGAGCGCTCGGATCTCCTTGCGGTATTCGGCGTTGTCCGAAATTTCCTCTGCAATGATATCCATTGCTCCCTGCAGAGCCTCCTCCGCAGACTTCACGCCCTTCTCCTCGTCCACGTACGCCTCGGCCTGCTCGGGAATGGAAGGCTGATAGGATGGCTCCTGCGCCATCAGAAGCTCGGCCAGCGGCTCCAGCCCCTTTTCCCTTGCCACGGAGGCGCGCGTTTTGCGGTGCGGGCGGAAGGGGCGATAGATATCGTCCACCTCGGTGATGGTGACGGCCTTGTCGATAGACTCCTGAATCTCGGGAGTCATCTTTTCCTGTGCCGTGATCAACGCCGACACCTCCTCCTTGCGCTTCTGCAGATTGCGCAGGAAATTGAGGCGGTCGTTGAGATCGCGCAAAACACCGTCGTCCAATCCTCCCGTCACCTCCTTGCGATAGCGGGGAATGGAGGGAATGGTGTTCCCCTCGTCGATCAGCTCCACGGTTTTTTCCACCTGCTCGGGCTTCAGCTGAAACTCGGCGGCCAGTGCTTCAATAATATTCATAGGTTCAAGAGCATCCTTTCTCATTGGTGATTCTTGTTCGTGGGGCCTCCAGCAAGAGCCGCTCCTCCTCAGAGGTCAGCTCCCTCCATTCCCCTCTTCCCAGTGCAGAGTCGAGAGAAAGCGGGCCGAAGGTGAGTCTTTCCAGATCCACGATGCGGTTTTCCACAGCCTCCATCATGCGCTTGATCTGGTGATATTTTCCTTCCGTGATGAAGATCACGCCCTCGGTGGGAGATCGCAACGTCACGCGGCAGGGCATGGTGGTGTATCCTCCGATATCCACCCCCGCCTCCAGCGCGGCGATCTCAGCCTCTCCGAGCGGATGCTTCACGCGGAAAAAATAGCTTTTCGTTACGTGGCTTTTAGGCGCAAGCAGCTGATGGGAGAGCGTCCCATCATTCGTGAGGAGCATCAGCCCCAGCGTGTGCTTATCCAGCCGTCCGCAGGGGAACAGCCCCATGCGACGATACTCCGCAGGCAACAACTCGGTGACCACGGGATCCTTGCCGTCCTCGGTGGCGCTCACGTAGCCATCGGGCTTATTCAGCATGAGATAGACGTATTTTCGGTAGCGCACGGTGCGGCCGCAATAGACCACCTCGTCGGTCTCGGGATTCACGTGCACGTCGGACTTCTTCACCGCCGCTCCGTTCACGGTGACGCTGCCCGCGCGGCAGGCTCTGGCGGCCTCGCTTCTGCTGGCGATACCGCATTCGGAAAGCATTTTATCCAGTCTCATCCGCATTCCTCCCCTCCGAAGATCTATCTTTATTATTATACCATAATTTTTTTCTTTTGTAAAGACATTTTTTGACGAACGAAAAAAAAGAATCGGATGCGCGGCCGCTTGGGCGCTTGGCATCCGATCCTTGATTTTTTAAAGCTCGTTTCTGCAAAGATCCTCGAAGGTCTCTCTGCGGATGATCAACCGATCCTCGCCGCCCGAAAGTGCCACCATGGCAGGGCGCGGGATCCGATTGTAGTTCATCGCCATAGAGTAGTTGTATGCACCCGTAGTCAGAACGGCGGCAATATCGCCGCGCTCCACCGCACCGGGCAGCGCCACATTCTCCTGCAGAATGTCGCCGCTCTCGCAGCAACGGCCCACCAAGGAGGCTCGCATATCGGAGGCCTCTCTCATACGGTTGGCAATGCAAACGGTGTAGGGCGACTGATAAAGCGCATAGCGGGGATTATCCGCCATACCGCCGTCCACCGAAACGTAGTTCTTATAGCCGGGGATCCGTTTCACGGTTCCAACGGTGTAGAGCGTGAGTCCCGCATCGGCCACAATGCTTCTGCCCGGCTCCATCCGAACCGCGGGAAGCTCCATTCCCAGTGCGCGGCATTGCTCCTTCATGGCCGCTGCCACCTCTCTGATGTTGGCGGCGATGTCGATCTCGGGATCGCTTTCCCGATAGCGCACGCCGTAGCCGCCACCCATATCCAGCTGACGGGTGACGTAGCCCAGCTTCGCCTTCATGTCGGCCGCAAAGCGCAGCATGATGGCACCCGCACTGAGATAGACCTGCGAATCAAACACCTGCGAGCCAACGTGGCAATGGAATCCTTTTAGAACCACGTGAGGAAGCGAAAGTGCCACCCGTGTGATTTCCATAGCCTGCCCTGTCTCTATTGCAGAACCAAATTTTGAGTCAACCTTGCCTGTTGCAACGGCTGAATAGGTGTGCGGATCAATGCCGGGTGTGATGCGCAGAAGCACCTTGGATTCTACTCCCTGCTCTCTCGCTATACGCACGATTGCATAAAGCTCCTCCTCGTTGTCTGCAACGAAATATCCGACACCGTTCTCAATAGCGTAAATTATATCCTCGTCGGTCTTGTTATTTGAGTGGAAGTATGCCTGAGAAAGGGGGAATCCTGCAAGGCGCGCCGTGTAAATCTCACCGCGTGAG
>JAZRCQ010000033.1:0-2081 GCA_045659845.1 Eubacteriales bacterium | reverse complement strand
GGTTGCTTCTGAATCATGTTTTTTCTTTCCTTTCCGTTTGAATCCGAGTGACGGAGCTTCGCCAAAAAAGGCAGAGCGCATCACGGAGAATGGCTCTGCCTTTCACAATGATCCTCGCCGATATAGGCAAGGGAAATTTGTGAAGTGGATAGCTCTCCGCATTCCTGCGACAGCATAACGGATCTTCTCACGTTCTGCCAGACCGATCCTTCGCCTCGACCGTCTTCGGCAGCCGAACCTTTCCTCCGATGCAACACGTGGCGAACGCTTCCACATCGGTTACTCATTTCAAGCCGCGCCTCTATCATGATCTTTTTTGCAAGTATAGCATATTTCAAGTCTTTTGTCAAGAAGTTTTGGCGAAAATTAAAGAGATTTCTCTTTTTTTTCCACTATCGACTCACCTGCGGAGAGAAATCGTTTCAAACCCTCCGTCGCAGACCGCGGTGAAGGCTCCGATCCCGCAGGAGACCGCCAACTGCGTTGCCTCCTCAAAGGCATACGCCAAACCGTTTGGCCGATGGCAATCGGAATTCATCATCACTCTTCCCCGCTTTTCCGCGATCCTCCGCAGAAGGAAGGCCGACGGATAGGGACATCGCCGAAGTCCTCTCGCCATTGCCCCCGTGTTGATCTCGATCACCGCATCGGTCTCCAGCACGGCATCCAACGCCTCCAGCATGGGGAGACGGCATCGCGGATCGGAGTTATCGAACAGGGCGCCGTTTTCGTTGAACTTCTCCACCAGATCGAAATGCCCAACGATGCCGCATCCCGTGCGCCGCACCACCTCCGCCACGCGACGGTAATATTCCCGCACGTAGCGATAAACGTCGCCTCCGAAATACTGCCTTGTATCCTGAAGGATTCGCTCGGCGCTGAGATCCACGGGCAGATAAGCGTCTCCCTGCCTTAAATAATGCACCGATCCGATCATATAATCGTAGGGCTTGCGGGGCAGCTCGGAATCCAGATCCTGCTCCACTCCGCAATAGAGACGGATGCGGTCGCCATAGATCTCCTTCAGCCTGCCGATCTCTGCACGGTAGGCCTCCGCGCCCTCCTCGGACATACAGTAGCCGGGATCAAAGGGAGTGAAGGAATGTCCCGAAAAGCCCAATCGCTGCAGCCCCTTTTCCAAGGCCTCCCGCACCAGCTCCTCAGGCGTGCATTTTCCATCGCAAAAGGAGGTGTGCACGTGAAAATCGAACAACGGGGATTTCATGCGGTTCCGCCTTCCTCCCGATCCGGATCGGGGGGAAGATGCGCGGCCACCACCGATCGGATATAGTCGGTGAGCTCCTTCTGATCGGCCGCCATCACGCGCTCACGATCGATCACCTCCCACACGCGCAGGGACACGCGCACGGGAGAAAGAGGAAACCGATGAGAGATCCGCTCGGTGCCCTCTGTTGTCATGATCACAATGGGGGCTTCAGCCATCTGCGCAAGATAGCAGGCGCCCGTTTTGAACCGGAGCAGCTTGCAGGTCTTGCTGCGAGTCCCCTCGGGATAAACGCCGAAATCCAATCCGTCGCGCTTCATCAGCTCGGCCGCCGTTTGAAGGGATTTTACCGCACGGAGGCCGTTTCCTCTGTCGATCCCAACGAAGCCTGCATGGCGCATAAAGGGCCCCACGATCGGGATCTTGAAATTTTCCGCCTTGGAGATATACGTCAGCTTTCTGTTGCGAAGCACGGCAAGCATAGTGAGCGGATCAAAATCCGAGCGATGGTTGCTCACCAGAACGCAGGGACAATCGGGGATCAGCTCCGCCCCCTCCAATCGGATAAAAACTCCCATCAAGGGCATCAACCAATGCATGGTGTGCATGGTGAGCCATCTGCAAACGGCACTGCTCCGCTTCGGTTCCCTGCAGGCAAGGATCAAGGATGCCACGCCCAAGCCGGCAAAGTAGATCACCACCAAGGAAGCATAGCTCCCGATGAAAAGCAATGGAGACCACCACGGCGACAGCGAGCCTCCCAAACAAAAAAGCACCGTTGCAACCGCCGAGAGCGGGAGAAAGATCAAATTCAGAATCATGCTTTTACCTCCGATCCGTTTTGTTTTTTCAGCGG
>JAZRCQ010000032.1:0-5075 GCA_045659845.1 Eubacteriales bacterium | reverse complement strand
GGATGTTTCTTGCGGGCTCACCGAAAATATTCTTGTCGGTGGCAGCCCAGGTGTCGGTCACTTCCGCCATAGGGGAGGAAGGAGTGATGGGGTAGATGGCAGCAACCTCGGTGAACGCATAGGAAACGTGCGCCGCGGCTGTGTTACCATCCATGGAAATCTTTTTTCTTTCAATTGCCATGAGTGGAAAACCTCCTGTGTTTTTTGAAGATAGATTTATCTCACCCTAAATCATACCACAAAACGCTCAAAATGTAAAGGGCTTTTCGCAAAAAAGTCCTTCTTTTTCTCTTTAAAATAATCCTTCGCCAACCAAAAAACGGTTTTTGTGACATTTTTAACAAACAAATTTCAAGCAGCGCCGTCTTTCGGCACGGCAAAAGCGCCCTGCAAGCCATTTTTGCCTGCAGGGCGCTCCGATCAAACCGACGGCATCCACCCTCCCGTCAGCTTTTTTCCGCCTCGGAAAGGCGGATCACCGAGATGGAATAAGGCGGCAAGGTCACGCGTCGGCCGAGGGCCTCGTCCTCCCTCTCCCGCACGATGCAGAGCTTCTCCGTGTTCACGGCGCAGGGATCCTCCGCATCGAGAAGCTTTCGCCATTCGGCCTTGCGATCCAGAAGAAGCACCGTTTCCTCTCCCGTTTTGTTCACCGCAAACAGAACCGTTTTTCCGTCCGCCGTCCTCGTGGCGCATAGCTCCGCCTCGCCTCCCTCCTGCTCCAGCGGCAAAAGGCTCTCTCCGCAGTATTTCCGATAATCGCGCATGGGATAGAAGATGGTCTGCCGCCAGGAGCCGCTTTCGTTGGCGGTGATCGGCGCGATCACGTTCACCATCTGCGCCATATTCGCAATGCCAATGCTTTCCGAATGGCGGATCAGCATTTGCAAAAAGCTTGCCACCCACAAGGCGGAATTCCAATCGTAGCTTCGGTTGAAGCCGTGGCGGCTCTGCTCGGTGGGGCGATTGTCCCAGATATTCCATTCATCCAACGCAATGCGGATCCTGCCCTCGCGACGCGGAAAGCGATACCACTTGGAAAACTCGTAGTCCCGCCCGTTGTATTCCTCCAGAAGCCGCTCCAGCGGAAGGAGCGTGCTCTGCTCAAACCGCGCAAGGCGCTCCCAATCGGGCGAGCGGGCATACATATGGAGCGAAAGATAGTCGCAAACGCCCTGCATACTGTCCAGCACGCGGCGATTCCACGCCTCGTCATACCCAACCAGCACCAGCTTGATGCTCGGATCGGTGAGCTTCATATACTTGGCATACTCCCACGCCTCGGAGACATAAACGTCCACGTTGTGCTGTCGGCCGAGATCGGGCTCGGCGAAGCTTTCGTTGCCGATGCACCAATATTTCACGCCGAAAGGCTCCTCAAAGCCGTGACTCCGACGCAGGTTGGCATAGTAACTGTCCTCTGTGCCATTGCAGTATTCCACCCAATGCGCCGCCTCCTCGGGACTGCCCGTCGGCATATTGACGCAGAGCATGGGCTCGGCACCGATCGCCCTGCAGTACTGCACGAACTCCGCCGTGCCGAACTCATGGCAAAGACGATCGCCCCACACCACGTTGCGCATTTTCTTTCGGGACTCCACCGGCCCCACGTGGTCCTCCCAATGGTAGATCCCGATCACGGTACCGCCGGGGAACCGCAGGATCGGCGGCGCCAGCTCGCGGCACTTCTCCAGCACGTCGAGTCGGATCCCGCCCGCATCCGAAAGCGGATTTCCCGGATCGCAAACGCCTCCGAGAATGCAATTTTCAATATGCTCGATGAATTGACCGAAAAGCTTTTGGTCCACGGAGTTCACTGCCTCCGAGCCGATTCGCACCTTAATCTCCATCCCTTGCTCCTTCCGAAAGCATTTTTCTTTATCATACACCGAAGCCGCCGGACTTTCAACCCCTTTTCTCGCGAAAACCATGCATTTTTTCACTTTTTCGCAAAAAAAGCATCTGCCCGACGTTTTTGTCGGGCAGATGCTTTGGTTTTTCCGGAGGCCTCTTACGGCTGCTCCAGATAGCGGCAAGCGGCCAACGCGGCCACGGCACCGTCGGAAATGGCGGGTGCCACCTGGCGGATGGCCTTCGCGCGGGGGGCACCTGCCACGCAAATGCCCGCCGTTTTGGTTTCGCAATCCTCGCCCGAGGCGAAATAGCCTCTGGCATCCAGCGCGGCCACGCCCTCAAACGCGCCGTTCTCAGGCTCCAGACCGATGGCCACGAACATACCGTCGGCGGCGATCGTTTGCAATGCGCCGTTCGACGTATGCTTCACCGTCACGCCGGCAAATTCCGCATCCCCTTCGATCCGCTCCACGGTCACACCCGTGAGGATCTCCACGTTCAATCTCTTGGCCAGCAGATCCTGCAGGCGCTTTTCTCCCGTGAGGTGATCCAGATTCTGCACCACAGTCACCTGCTTGCAGGCCTCCGAAAGCAGGATGGCCTCCTGCAGAGCGGAATTTCCGCCGCCCACCAGCACCACGTTCTTGTTCTTATAGAACGCGCCGTCGCACACCGCGCAGAAGGAGATCCCGTCGCCGATGAAGCGCTCCTCGTTCTCCAGTCCCAAGCGGCGGTGCTTTGCGCCGTTGGCAAGGATCACGGCCTTGGCCTCGTAAACGTTTCCGTCCTCGGTCTCCACCAAGCGAAGGTCTCCCTCGCAGCGGATGGAGGTGACACGCTCGATCTCCACGTCGGCGCCCTGCGCCAACGCCTGACTCACGAAGCTATCGGCCAGTTCTCCGCCGCTGATGCTCTCGAAGCCCGGATAGTTCTCCACCTTGGGAGAATACACGATCTGTCCGCCAAAGGCGTTCTTCTCCAAAATCAGAACGCTCTTGTTGGCCCGTCTCGCGTAAACGGCGGCGCTGAGACCTGCAGGGCCGCCGCCCACGATCACAATATCATACATTTTTTCAAACCTCGCATCAGGCGTTTGCCTTAATGAACTCCTTCACGCTTGCAACGCCAACAAATTTCTCCGCCTCACCGTTGCGAACGCTCACCAGCGTGGGCGCCTGCTTGATCTTCAGCGTTTCGGTGAGTGCCGCATTCTCCTCGGCCAGCACCTTGGTGTAGGCGATCTCAGCCTTTGCCAGCAGAGCCTCTGCGATCTTGCAGTTGGGGCAGGTGGCGGAGGCAAACAGATAAACGCCGTCGGCCAGAACGGGGGTGGCCGCTACCTCTGCGGCAGCTTCCTGAGCCTGCATGGGGCCGTCGTGCGTCAGCACCGAGCCCTCGATGTCGTAAACCTTTCTTTCCTTATACTCCTGTGCCTTACCGTCGTTCCAGTTCTTCACGGGGCGGTAGTAGCCGGTGATGCGGCTATAAACCTCGGTCTCCTTGCCGCACTTGGGGCAGGAATACTGCTCGCCGGAGATGTAGCCGTGGTCCTTGCACACCGAATAGGTGGGCGACAGCGTGTAGTAAGGCAGGCGATAGTTCTCCGAGATCTTGCGAACGATGTTCGCGGCAGAGCGCCAGTCGGGAAGCTTCTCGCCGAGGAAGCCGTGGAACACGGTTCCCGAGGTGTAGCGAGTCTGCAGCTCGTCCTGAATATCCAGCGCCGTGAAGATATCGTCGGTGTAGCTCACGGGCAGGTGAGAGCTGTTGGTGTAGTAGGGGGTTGCGCCCTCGGAGGCACAAATGATGTCGGGATAGCGCTTTCTGTCGTGCTTGGCAAGACGGAAGGCAGTGGATTCTGCGGGAGTGGCCTCCAGATTGTAGAGGTCGCCGTACTGCTCCTGATAGTCGGAGAGGCGTTCCCTCATGTGGTCGAGAACCTCCTTGGTGAACTCCTGCGTTTCCTTATTGGTCATATCCTTCTTCAGCCACTTGGCGTTGAGGCCTGCCTCGTTCATACCAACGAGACCGATGGTGGAGAAGTGGTTATTGAAGGTGCCGAGATAGCGCTTGGTGTAGGGGTAGAGTCCCTCATCCAGCAATCTCGTGATCACCGTGCGCTTGATCTTGAGGGAGCGTGCCGCAATATCCATCATGCGGTCCAGGCGCTTGAAGAAATCTTCCTTATCCTCAGCCAGATAAGCGATTCTGGGCATATTGATGGTCACAACGCCCACCGAGCCGGTGCTTTCGCCGCTTCCGAAGAAGCCGCCCGACTTCTTGCGCAGCTCGCGGAGATCCAGACGCAGACGGCAGCACATGGAGCGAACGTCGGAGGGCTCCATATCGCTGTTCACGTAGTTGGAGAAGTAGGGAGTGCCGTACTTGGCGGTCATCTCAAAGAGAAGCTTGTTGTTCTCGGTCTCCGACCAGTCGAAATCGCGGGTGATGGAATAGGTGGGGATAGGATACTGGAAGCCGCGGCCGTTGGCATCACCGTCGATCATGATCTCGATGAAGGCACGGTTCACCATGTCCATTTCCTTTTTACAATCGCCATACTTGAAGTTGGCCTTCTTGCCGCCGATGATGCAATATTCATCCTCCAGATCGTGGGGAACGGTCCAGTCCAGCGTGATGTTGCTGAAGGGAGCCTGCGTTCCCCAACGGCTGGGCGTGTTCACACCGTAAACGAAGGATTCCACGCACTTCTTCACGGCATCGTAGGAAAGGTTGTCCACCTTCACGAAGGGAGCAAGATAGGTGTCGAAGGAGGAGAAGGCCTGTGCGCCCGCCCACTCGTTCTGCATGATACCAAGGAAGTTCACCATCTGGTTGCAGAGGCTGGCCAGATGTTTGGCGGGAGCCGAGGTGATCTTGCCGGGCACGCCGCCCAGTCCCTCCTCAATCAGCTGCTTGAGCGACCAGCCTGCGCAGTAGCCCGTGAGCATGGAAAGATCGTGGATGTGGATATCGGCATTCTTATGCGCCTTGGCGATCTCGTCGTCGTAGATCTCGGAGAGCCAATAGTTTGCGGTGATGGCACCGGAGTTGCTCAGGATCAGACCTCCCACGGAATAGGTGACGGTGGAGTTCTCCTTCACGCGCCAGTCGATATTCTTGACATACTGGTCAACCAGATCCTTGTAGTCAAGAATGGTGGATTTCATATTACGGAGCTTCTCACGCTGACGGCGGTAGAGAATGTAGGCCTTTGCTAC
>JAZRCQ010000031.1:0-3887 GCA_045659845.1 Eubacteriales bacterium | reverse complement strand
GAGAATTTATAATAGGGGCACGGGCAAAGTCCTGTGCATTTGTTAAACAAATGCGAAACCTGCGATAAAAACATAAAGAGAGAACAATGCGGAAAGAAAAACCGCTTTGCTCTCTCTTTTTCTGCTTTTAGTGATATTCTTTGCTTTTGCAAAGAGTGTTATTATTGCTTGCGCAATAGTGATATTGAAGCCTTGCGGCTTCAGTGATATTCTATTCGCCCTGCAACTCGCGAAGCGAATACCACTCGGTGCAAGCCGAATATCACTGCGTCAGCAATATCACTCGCCGGGAGGCGAATAGAACTGGCGTGATACTCCGCTTGGAGTATCACGCCAATGTGCGGACGGGCTTTTTATGTTGCAAAGGATTACTTGCCTGCGGTCATCTTCGCGATTTCCTCAGCGAAGTTCTCCTCGCGCTTCTGGATGCCCTCGCCCTTCTCAAAGCGATAGAACTCAACGATCTCGATCTCGCCGCCGAGCTCCTTAGCGGTTGCCTTTACGTACTGGCCAACCTTCATATCGTCATCCTTAACGTATGCCATGTCAACCAGGCAGTTGTTATCGTAGAACTTGGAAATTCTACCCTCAACCATCTTTGCCTTGATTGCATCGGGCTTCTTAGCATTTGCAGGATCGTTTGCGATCTGAGCCAGCAGAATGTTCTTCTCCTCCTCGATCACGCTTGCGGGAACCTGCTCGCGGCAGAGATAAGGCGTGGGATATGCGCCGATCTGCAGAGCGATGTTCTTTGCAAATGCGGCAAACTCAGCCTTATCGGCAACGTTGGTGCTGAACTTTGCGATAACGCCGATGGAACCGGTGCCGTGAATATAGGTGCTGGTGATACCCTCAACCAGAACGAAGCGACGAACGGTCAGCTTCTCGCCGATCTTGAAGATCATTTCCTTCACCTTTGCCTCAACGTTCATCTCATCGTCGTACTTGCAAGCCATGAGAGCGTCGATATCAGCGGGCTTCTGATCAACGATGATGTTGAGCAGCTCGCCAACGAATGCCTTGAAGCTTTCGTTCTTTGCAACGAAGTCGGTCTCGGAGTTCACCTCGATCATTGCGGTGAAGTTGTCCTTCTTCAGGATCTCAACAACGCCGTCTGCAGCGATTCTGGAAGCCATCTTGGATTCAGCCTTCAGCTCGCCCTTCTCGCGGAGGATCTTGATGGCGGCATCCACGTCGCCCTCAGCCTCAACAAGTGCCTTCTTGCACTCCATCATGCCGATACCCGTCTTTGCGCGGAGAGCGGCAACGTCCTTTGCACTAATAGTAGCCATTTTGGTGTTCTCCTTTCTAATTACTCAGCGTCTGCAGCCTCAGCGGGAGCTTCCTCTGCGGTTGCCTCGCCCTGCTTACCCTCGATCACGGCGTCAGCCAGTGCGGAGGAGATCAGCTTGATGGCGCGGATAGCGTCATCGTTACCGGGGATGATATAGTCTGCATCGTCGGGATCGCAGTTGGTGTCAACGATAGCGATCACGGGGATGCCGAGCTTCTTTGCCTCAAGAACGGCGTTTCTTTCCTTCTTGGGATCCACGATGAACACTGCGTCGGGCAGACGATCCATGGTCTTAATACCGCCGTAGCTCTTCTCGAGGTCGAAGATCTCCTTCTGCATGGAAGCAACTTCCTTCTTGGGAAGCAGATCAAAGGTGCCGTCCTCCTGCATCTTGTAGAGGTTGTTCAAACGGGTGATGGACTTCTTGATGGTCTTGAAGTTGGTCATCATTCCGCCGGGCCATCTCACGTTCACGTAGTACATGCCGCAACGGGTAGCCTCTTCCTTGATAGCCTCTGCGGCCTGCTTCTTGGTACCAACGAACAGAACGGTGCCGTTGTTCTCAGAGAGCTCACGCACGAAGTTGTAAGCCTCATCGAACTTGCGAACGGTCTTCTGCAGGTCGATAATGTAGATGCCGTTTCTCTCGGTGAAAATGTACTCCTGCATCTTAGGATTCCATCTTCTGGTGTGGTGTCCGAAATGAACACCTGCTTCAAGCAGCTGCTTGATAGAAATAATAGACATTTCAATGTCCTCCTTCGGTTTTTTCCACCACCGCGGCGCATTGCCTAAACCCTCGGATCCTTCCAAGGGCACCGTTGCAATCCTCGCCCGATGTGTGTATTTTATTTTGCACTGAACCGATTGTCGGCTCACGCGCAAGCGTGGAAAATTATATCATACATTATTTACTTTGTCAACATATTTTTTGATTTTTTACAATTTGTTAACAAAAATCCCCCGTCAGCACGGTGCCGGCGGGGGATTTTTCGGTATTTCCTTACAAACAGTCGCGTTCAAGGGCATTCAGAAGCTCGAAGTTAAGATAAACTCTGTAATCCATCACCCGATCACCCGATTCCAGCTGTCTGCGCGCTCCCGAGTGGGCGGCAAACACCATTCCCCGACACGGGCAGACGATCAGAAGCTTTCCGACCTCTGCCTCCTCTTCAAAAGCGTAGGGTTCCTGAATAACGTGACTCCACCAAAGACGGAATTTCGCATATTCAGCTATGCCGTCCTCTCGCAGCTCCAGCGGAGTTTTCTGCTGAAAGCCGCCGACGAAACGGCATACGAACCGTTTTCCATGTCCGTTGATCACGATCCTTCCCGTTCTTCCCGGGAACAGAGCTTCCATGCAGGGATGTCCCTCCACTCTCAACTCCAGTCCCCTTTCAAAGCAAACACGACCGAGCCTTTTGAGGAAGGAGCGGCGACGCGCGAGCAAAACGCCCCACCGACCAAGAGTGCGCGCGAGCAACATCGCCAAAAGGAGCAGGATCGCCGGTGCCAGATACCGGTAGATCAGCTTGAAAAATCCTGAGAGCAACGGCCATAGAATGGACAGCAGGAAGCCGCCCAGTAGCCATAGCAGCGTAGTGTAGGTCAATTGGATCAGCAGTCCCCGAAGCGGTCGATCCTCTTCCGAGGATTTCCTTTTGTCCCTTCTCCACCAGCTCAGGGTGGACAAGGTGGCGAAAAGGTAGATCGTCCATAGCGCAGGAGTCGATGCGAGCACCTTGAGAACCGTCTCCCAAGCGCCGTCGTAGGCCTCAAATCCGTTTTTCAGGAGGCTCAGCGGCGGCAAGCCCGAAAGCAACACCGAAAGCACGGCGAGCACGGCGCTTCCGATCCGGAAGTCAGTGCTTTTCAAGGTCAGAACCATGATGTGAAAGATCGAATTCCGATCGCGCTCGGCATCGAAAAAGTATTTCTTCAATGCCGAATTATGGATCTGAAACACACTCGCCAGCGAAAAGAATACCAACAGGCTATACACGTACCCAACCTGAAAATAAAGCGTGTCGCTCCAGAACCCCTCAATATTCCTTTGAAATGCAGAGGTTTGCAAAAACGCCCATGAGAGAAAGGACACGATAACGAGCAGGAGATATAGCGCCGAAGTCCGACCCGCGATCGCGCCGATCCGCTTCAACCTTTGCTTCCTTTGTTCCGTCATATCGATCACACTCCGTTTCTATATGAGTGGAAAAACATCCTTCCGATCAATTCTGATCCTGCGGCTCGGTTGCGATCTCCTTGATGCTTGTCACCAATCCTGCCATATTCTGCAGATCGGAGGGGATGATGATCTTCGTAGCCTTACCGTCGGCGGCCTTTTCATAAGCCTCCATTCTGCGGATGGCAAGCATTGCCTCGCTGGGGTTCGCCTCATTGATCATTCGGATACCGTCGGCAGTGGCCTTCTGCACGGCAAGGATGGCGGCTGCCTGACCTTCTGCCTCGCGGATTGTGGATTCCTTGACGGCCTCTGCATGGAGGATCTGGGATTGCTTGAGTGCTTCGGCCTCAAGGATCATGGATTCCTTCTTACCCTGAGCAACCAAAATGGTGGAATTCCGCTCGCCCT
>JAZRCQ010000030.1:0-10371 GCA_045659845.1 Eubacteriales bacterium | reverse complement strand
CACGATCTGCGCTGGCGCACCTGCTATCGGGAGGCCCTCACGGCGGCCGCGCTTTCCCTCTGGGCACTGCTCGGCAATCTGCTCTACAATTCGCCCAATCGCTTCTACAACTGGTTTTTCGTGGTGCGCGATCCCTTTTATGCAATCCCTGCCGAGATCGCTCCCTTTGTGATGCCCTTCCTCACGCCGCTGGTCTTTTTCCTCGCCGAGCTTGGAATCTACGCCCTGCTCCTGCGAGGATCGGGAAGCAAGGCCCCAAAGCAATGAAAATCCCCCTGCGGCTGCAGGGGGATACTTTTATCCTTCGATCAGACGTTCTTCCGAGTCAAAGGCTCGGCAGATCCGATCAATCCTCTTTTTTTCTCGCGAGGATGGTCACAGCGCCTGCACCTGCCAGAATCAGCCCCAGTGCAAGGCCTGCAGATGCGCCACAGCCCTTCTTTTCCTCGGCCGCGGGGGGCTCGGTGGTTCCGGGAACGGTGACGGGCTTGGTTTCCTCAGCGGTGGGAGCCTTGGTTTCCACGGGCTTCGGAGCAACGGTGTCCTTCTCCTTGGTGGGAGCCTCGGTGGTTTGAGTGGCCTGCAGATAGGGATCATCGGCAGGATCCATCCAAGGAGTCTTCACCTCGTCGGTGAGAGAGCCAAACACGAAGAACTCGCGGAAGGCGCACTTTTCGCCGTATGCATTGGAATAGGTGTCATATTCCTCTTTGTTGGAGGGATTGGTCTTACCGGTAGCGGAGGTGGCGGCAACGCGAAGGAACTGCCCCTTGGTGCCTGTGGGCAGAATAAACTGGGCATACCCCTGCTTATTGGTCATCTTCCCCAGCTCATCGGCTTCGATCTGATCACCGGGGATCATATCGTAGTCGCCGCCGGCCATTCTCTTGGCAGGTCTGTCATAGTAGCCAACATAGGTCCAGTTGATGCCGTCATCGCTCACGTAGATATCCGCCGCCTGAGGGAAGCCGATATTGGTTCCGTTGGGATGCGCATATCCGATGCCCTCCAGATTGGCAACCTTACCGAAATTGAAGGTGAAGATGTTCTGATAAATGTAACCATCCGCAACGCCCTTTCCCTCGGGGGTGGGCTCACCCTTGACGTTATAAAGCACGCCGGAGGATACCCAGGAGATCGCGCCCTTTTCCTTGGTGGTGTTGAACTGCAGGGTGTTAACCTCGCCCGTGTTACCGTTGGACCAGATGCCGTCCACACCGGCCTTGATGCTTCTCTCAAGATTGCTGATGCCCAGCATGGAGAAGCCATACTTGAAGTGGTTTCCAATGTCAGCCAGCTCAAGCTCGGGGATCACGTTCACGGGATCGTTCCAGTTGCTGCCGGCATTCAGCATATTGTGGGACATAAAGGGAGCCGCGGTGAGTCCCTTGGCGATGTTCTTGCTCATATCGGGAAGCAGAAGGCTGGAGGCAAGCTCCACGGGATTGGCATCTTTACTGCCGGCAGGACGCTCGTGAGCCGAAACAGTCATGCAGAGCAGGCCGGAAAGAAGTGCCAGAGTTAAAAAAAGTGCGAGCAAACGTTTCATGATTCATTCTCCTTTTTTGTTTTTTATCGAAAGCAGTGTTTCTGCTTTTGACCGAATTTAATCGAGAGGCGCCGGCACGGGAACGTATCCTGCGCCCATGCAGCCTCCTGAGCCTCCTTTTTCATCCTCGGAGAGCCAGAAGGAATAGAACGATGCGTTTTCCGCTTCAAAACGGATGCGGAACCGAGTGTTGCGCAGGAAGGAAAGATCGTCTCCGCCTTGCCAAGTGACGCGGCAACAGCAGGAGTCCTCCGAGATCACGATGCAATCCTTGGCGGAAAAGCCGTCGATCACCCGTTCGTCCTCATCCAGAAGCTCCGCGCGGAAACCGCCCGACGCGGCGTTCACGTTCACGAACAGATGCTTCGGCATCTTACCTACCGTAAGCCTTGCGGTGACCAGCTCGCCCGTGCCGTCCATGGATGCGAATCCATCTCTTCGCAACGTGGCAATTCCAATGGCAGATCCGCTGTATGCGCCTCGTTTTTCCTCTCCGTTTTCCATGCGGAAGCCCGAAAAGCCCGTGTAATAGATGCGAAGCTCCTCGTCGGAAACGATCAGGCCGCCCGTCATGGATTGCAGATATCCATAGTCCCATTCCCCCCACCGACGGGAGGCAGGGATCATGGCGGTTCCAACGCCCCGCACGGGACGGTCGTAGTGGAAGCCGTCGCGGCTGAAGGAGGCCTGCAGCTCGGTGATCTTCGGAGTCTTCGTCCGATCGATGATCTGATTATATGGCCCATACCAGATCTGAAACATTCCAAGCATCACGCTCTCATAGGCAATGGAATCAAAATTATAGAGCTGCGGAAGCGGCTTCTCCTCACGCTCCTTGTCCGGCGGATCGTCGCCGTCGGTTTTCAGCCAAAACACCGGACGATCCTCTCCATCCAAGGTCCACGCAGCAGCTTCCCTCCATGTTTTTCCGCTGTGATAAAATCGTGTTCGTCTGTTTCGGAGCTTATCCTTCCAAGCCGAAGGCGTGTTGACCATCCGAATGGAAAACACCCAATCCCCCGTCAGATCATTTCGGAAGAAGGTGGATCGGTCGCCCAAGGGGCCGGACTCCCCGCACAAGCTCCAATGCATACCGTCCGCCGACACATAGAGATTGGCGGGAACCTCCTTGGGCCACGTTCCGTCGGGACGCATGAAATTTTTATCGAAGCTGCGGATCGACATCTTAAAGCGCTCCTCGGCCGGTGCATCCCGATCCATCCAAACGCTATAGGAATCTGCTCTTTGCGAGCAAACTGAATTGGAGCCGTCCTCCGCGATCGCGGGAAGCCTCCAATGCAATCCGTCTCTGCTTTCGGCATATCCAACGGTTCGACCGTAGCCGATGCCATACCAAAGCCTGTAAAGCTCGGCAGTCTCATCATACCATAGGCCCCCGCTGGTGGCGGGAGTGCCGTTTCCAACGCCCGTATCCCGTTCGGAAAAGATGGGAGAGCGCCGCGTTTTGGCCTGATGCCACACTCTTTCCAGCGTGGTGGAGGAGATCAGAAAATCATCCACGAAAAGCTGACGGCCAACGTCGATATTGACCACGTTGGGACGATAGCCGCCCTCCTCGGAAGACAGCAGATATGGGATGGGGGCGCGATCTCCGCGAAGATTATCCGCTTCAAAGCGGAAATCCTCCGGGATCACGATGCCGTTATACAATCTCTTTTCGCCCATTTTCTTTTTTTCTCTTTCAACAACATAGCACCAACGGCCATCATGCATACAACGGGAAGGCCGGGAACTGCAGCAGAGCGGCATCCCTTTTTTTCGGAATCGATTCCATCGGTCGCGCCGGTCTGCTCACCGAGCGGATCCTCGGGAAGATCGGGATTCAGCTCCTTCACTCCCGCATAGCCTGCTCCCATCGCGCCCCCGGAGGCTCCCTCGGGATCGGCGGAAAGCCAGAAGGAATAAAGCTCGCCATTGGTTTGCACAAAGCGGATGCGGAAGCCCTTTCCTCTCAGGAAGGAAAGATCGTCGGAACCGTTCCAGGAAAGACGATAGCAGCAATCATCCGCCGACATCACGTTGCATTCCGCAGCGGAATAGCCCTCCACCACGTTGCCGTTCAGATCCAGAATCTCGGCGCGGAGCGAGCCCGCTTCGTTCTTCGCATTCACAAAGAGATACTTCACCTGCTTGGTGACGGTGAGCGGAACCGTGGTCAGCTCGCCCGTGCCGTCCATAGAGGCAAATCCGTCTCTGCGGAGAGAGGCAATGCCGATGGCGCCGCCGTTGTGCATTCCCTTATGGAGGATCTTGCCGTCGTTATACTCTCCGGAAAATGCGGTGTAGTAGATGCGGATCTCATCGTCGTAAACGATCAGACCGCCCGTGGCGGATTGGACGTAGCCGTAATCCCACGTTCCCTTCGTGCGGGATGCACCGATGAAGGCGTTTCCAACGCCCTGAACGGGGCGCTCGTAGTGGAAGCCGTCGCGGCTGTAGCAGGCCTGCAGCTCGGTGATCTTGGGAGTTTGCTGAGAGGAACAGATATCGTTATCGGGGCCGTACCAGATCTGAAACATTCCCAGCATCACGCTCTCATAGCCGATGGAATCAAAATTATAAAGCTGGGGAATCTTATTTCCGTACTGTGTGCTGTCCCGCAGGTCGGAGGCATCGGTCTTTTGCCAGAAGGTTGGCAGATCGTCGGTCCAATTCCACTTGGCCGCTTCCATCCAATCGGTGGAGGCATTGTAATAGCGGGTGCGACGGTTGGCTACGTTTGAACCCCACGCCGACTGCGTTTTAATATCGCGGATGGAGAACACCCATTCCTTTGTGAAGGCATTTTGGAAGAAGGTGGATCGGTCGCCCAAAGGGCCGGTCTCCCCTCTTTTAACCCACGTTTTGCCCGTGGCGGAGGTGAAGAGCTCGGCAGGAATGCGAACCTCGTTCACGCCGTCGCCATCCACGTCATGATCCTTATACCGAACCATCATTTTGTAGCGCTCGGTCTTTTTTGGGGCATCGTAGTCGATCCAGATGCTGTAGGAATCCACGTTGGAGGGATAAACCACGTTGCTTCCCTTTCCGTTGAGATCGGGAATCTCCCAGTTCACGCCGTCGGTGCTGGTGGCATATCCAAGATTTCCGAAGAAGCCCACGCCATACCACATTTTGTAGAGCTTTTCATCCATATCAAACCAAATGCCGCCGCTGGTGGCGGGAGTTCCGTTTTGAACCTTTGTGTTCTCATAGGAAAAAACGGGGGCATCGTAGGTCTTGGCACGATGATAGGTTTGCGTGAGCGTGGTGGAATCGATCAGAAAATCATCCACGAAGAGCTGGCGTCCCACGTCGATATTCACCACGTCGGGATGATAGCCTCCCTTCTCCGCGGAAAGCAGATAGGGGGGCGTTTGGCGTTGGCCGTTCAGATTTTTCCCACTGAACACATAATCCTCCGGATAAACGATCCCATTATACAAAGCCGCGGGATCCGTTGTCACGGCGGTGAGCGCCGATCGGGGAATGGAAGCGCTTACGCTCGTGATCAGGGAGGCCACCGCCAATAGACAGCCGATAGCCGCGATTCTGATTTTTTTACGCATGAATCACCTCATCCGACTCCGCGGGTCAAGCCGTTTCCGCAAGAGCCGCCTTGTAGGAATCCACCAAACGGCCCAGAAGAGTCTCATAAACAAAGCCTCGTCCTGCCCAGTACCCACTGAAATTGTTGGTCTTGCTGGCAAAAATCACATCACGGAAGATCACGTCCACCGAACCGATGCCGGTACCGATCCAGAACAAGCAATCAAACCACAGATGATCGCGCAAGAAGTCGATCATGGCCGCATCCTCGGGGTTGCCCGCCTGGTTGGCCTTGAGAATGTACTCGTAGTAGTAAGGCAGAACGCTCTTGGCACTCTGCGAGCAAAGAGCCTCCATTGCGGCTCCGATGATCTCAAAGCGATCGGAGGAGATGGCTCTGGGGATCACGTAGACACCGGCGCCCTTTGCCACCGAGGTGTTATGCTCCACCGTGGAATCCAGCTTCGGGAAGGGCAGAATGCCCCACTCAAAGGTGGCCTGTGCCTTGATATCTCTTGCCTGACCGAGGAAGATCGTCCAGAACAGCATCCGCTTGCCGAGGAAGGCAGGCTTCGCCTCATTGATGGTTTCCATATCGATGGTGAAGGTGGTGGAATTCACAAATTTATAAAGCTCCTCCACCATCTTTTGCGTGCGATCATTGTTCATGTCCAGCTTCAGGTAGCCATCATCATCGCGAGCGGTGTAGAGCAAGCCGCATCCGTAGGGATAATACACACCGGTGCGGTATTTGGATTCAAAGTTTGCTCCGAAATAGTCGGTTGCATTCACAAGACCGTCACCGTCGTCGGTGTATGCATCCTCCACCAGCGCGAAGAAGTTTTCCCAAGTCCATTCCCCATCGTAAACCATCTGGTAGAGCGATTTTTCCGCATCGGGGAACAGCTTCAGATAATCGTCTTTATTGAAGAACACGCAGTTCATATTGGTGAAGTTACTGATCACCATGTCGCCGATCAGCAGATACTGCGCCTCAAGACCGAGAGAAAGGTTTTCCATCTGCGCGGTGTACCAATAGTCGGCATTGAGATCCACGTAGGGCACGTTGTTCCACGCCTGGAAATAGCCCTGCATCGACTGCGTGGCGGCGTGCTGACCATAGTGATAGATCACATCATAGGTGGAATCCTCACTCATATAAAGCTGCTTCACCAGATCGGCATAGCCCTGAGGGCCGGTCTGCTCGGCCTTGGTGAAATCCAGATCCAGATCAAGGCGCTCCTCCACCACAAGGTTGCGCGCGAACACACTGCTATCCACAGTGTCGCCCTCGGGAGTTCCCTCCAGATCCTTGAAGCCGATGTCGGCGTCACCGTTAAAATCCGCATACAGAATATAGAGAATATCGTTGTTGAAATCAAGATCGGACGGCAGATTATCCAGATGCTCCTTCTCGGTCGCGATAGGGGGCGTTGTTCCCTGCTCCCCTCCCTCCGGATCCTTTCCGCAGGAGCAAAGCGGCAGCACAGCTGTGAGCAGAGCCATCAAGGCTGCGATCAGCTTCCATTTCATTTTCATCTTTTTCCTCCCGATTTGCATTGAATTTGAGAAGCTCACCGCGGCAGGTCCCGCTGCCTCCGACAGAATGACGACGCTGCGGTTTTCATTTTGTTTTATAAGAAACACACAAACGACGAGCCTCTCTATACTTTTTATTTTACTATTTTCGCTCAAAAATGTAAATAATCAACTAAGAGAATCGAAAACAAAAATTCGCCCGTTGGTTGAGTTTTTTGGGCGAAAACCGTTGACTTTTTCACAATCTTATGCTACAATAGTGGAGAAGTCTCTGAATCGGAGGAAAAAATGGAACAAAATTTCGGAACGCGGCTGCGTGAGCTGCGAAAATCTCGCAAGCTCTCCCAAAAGGATCTCGCCGACCGTCTATCCATCAGCTTTCAATCGGTCTCCAAATGGGAAAACGGCTCCAGCCTTCCCAACATTTCCCTGATCCCCGCCATTGCCGGCATCTTGAAGGTGAGCTGTGATCTGCTTATCGGACATGAGGGAACTGCCAATCAAAACAAATACAACGAGCTTTACGGTGGCGAAACCTTTTTTTGGCCCGCCGAGCCTCATGCGCTCAGCTATAAGCTATTGGAGCTTTGCCCTGCCTCGGAATACCGAAACGTGCTGGAGCTGGGGTGCGGAGAGGGTCACGACGCCGTGTTCTTTGGAGTCAACCGATATCACGTGACCGCCATCGACACCGCACAAACGGGAATCGACACCGGCATACGACTGGCGGAAAGCAACCGCGTGAACGTGAATTTTCTTTGCGCGGACATCCGATCCTATTTCCCGAAGGAGCCGCTGGATCTGGTGTACGGCCATCGCATCCTGCACTACATCAATCCGGAGGAGCGCACACGCTTGGTGAACCACTATAAGGACAGAACGCGCGTGGGAGGAATTCACGCCTTCACCGTTCCCGTTTCCGGAAAATTCTTTCTTCCCCCCGCTCCCGATTCCAAGAACGATACCACCTTCAAATACAAAAGCGGAGAGCTTTTCACCCATTATTATGATTGGGAGCTTCTTTACGTGAACGAGGAGATCGTGGATTGCAATTCCTCGGGAATTCCCCATAAGCATTGCATCGACACCATTATCGCCCGCAAGCCCCCCTACACCGGCAAAAATCTTTACGATGCCCCTTGGAACGCGCATTTGCGCCCCAAGAACAAGGCGTGATTTTCCAATCCGCAAAGCATTTTTTCAACACAAGCAACAAGGAGTTGATCAAACCGTGCAAGCCAAAAAAATTTCCAAGGATTTCACGCAGGGCAGCATCCGCCGCCAGCTTCTGCTCTTCGCCCTGCCCTTCATGGCCTCTAACGCCCTGCTGGTGCTTTACAGCACCATCGATATGATCATCGTGGGAGAATTTGTGGGAACGCCCGGGCTTTCCGCCGTTTCCCAAAGCAGCCAGATCATCAATTTCGCCTCCATGGTATGTCTCGGATTTTCCAACGCCGGCCAAGTGCTTCTGGCGCAGGCGCTGGGAGCCGGAAAGAGACGGGAAATGAATCACATCATCGGAACGCTCTTCGTTTATATCTCCGCGCTCGCGCTCGTTCTCACCGTTGGCATTCTCGCCGCACAAGCTCCCATTCTGAACATGATCAAGATTCCTGCCGAATCCTATGAGATGGCGAGAGACTATCTCGTGATCTGCGGAGCGGGCTTGGTGTTCACCGCGGGCTACAATCTGGTTTCGGCGATCCTGCGAGGCATGGGAGATGCCAAGCGCCCCTTCCTCTTCATCGGAATCGCCTCCGCCGTGAATCTGGTGCTGGACATCCTCTTCACGGGAATTCTCGGTTGGGGCGTGGCGGGCGCGGCCTGGGCCACCATCATCGGACAAGCCGTTTCCTTCATTTTCTCCCTCTTCTATCTCTTCCGCAAGCGCGTGGAATTCGGCTTTGATTTCAAGCGCGAAAGCTTTATTCCCAGCCCACGCTACGTGGGGATGATCACAAGCCTCGGCACGCCAATGGCCATCCAATCGGGATGCATCAATCTCTCCATGCTGGTGGTGAACGCGATGATCAACGAGATCGGCGTGGTGGCCTCCGCCACCTTCGGCGTTGGCGTTCGCATCGACGACATCGTAAACAAGATCTCTCAGGGCATCCAATATGCCGCCGTTCCCATGATCAGCCAGAATATCGGTGCCGGAAAGAACGACCGTGCCAAGAGTGTGGTTCGCCATGCATGGGTTTATTCCGCCGTTCTCACAGCCTTCTTCATGATCCTCTATATCTGCCTCGGCAAGCAGCTCTTCATGGTGTTCTCCGACGATGCCGCGGTGCATGAAATGTCCTCCGACTTCATCCGCGCTATTCTCTGGATGTTCCCTGCCTTCGCCATCATGCGCGGAAGCGGCGCCTTCGTGCAGGGCATCGGAAACGCCAAGCTGAGCATGGCGCTGGCGATCCTGGACGGCGTGGCTCTCCGCATCGGCCTCAGCTGGCTCTTCGGCATCTATCTGGATCTCGGCTTCTTCGGCTTCGTGCTGGGCTACGGTCTCGCCCCCTACGGCTATGCCATCCCCTCCACCATCTATTTTCTGGCGGGCAAATGGCAAAAGCGCCGCAGATTGGCCGAGGATCTCTGAACCTTTAAAAACCACAGAGGCAAAAGCATTTCGCTTTTGCCTCTGTGGTTCTTTTATTTCGTTTCATCCTGCGCTTGGAAGCAAGCAAAGATCTCTTCCACGCGGTCGCGGTCCTTCACGCGCGTGAAAAGGCTCACAAGCGGCACCACGATCAGCGAAACCGCCATCGCGCAAACGCCCATTTCCGGCGCCTTTGCCGCCGCGGCCGAAAATCCGCCGCCGAGAATGGAAAGCACCAAAGTGGCGCTTCCAACCGTGAGAAGCCCCGCGAGCATACCTGCGATCGCCCCCACACGGGTGATCCGCTTGGAGAAGAGCCCCCACAGGTACGGCCCGATAAAGCAGCCCGATACCACGCCCCACGAGAAGGACATCAGATTCACTATGATCGGGATATTCTGCGTGGCAAACACGAAGGAGCAGATCACGAAGGCCAGGCACAACGCACGCGTGAGCATCATCTGCGATTCCGGCTTGATGGGCTTTTTCCGAACCGCAGGGATCAGATCCACCGAAAGCGCCGAGGAGGAGGTTAACACCAGAGCCTCCAGCGTGGACATCGATGCCGAAAGCAACAGAATCATGATCACCGCAAGAAGGAGCAGACCGAGCGTGGTTCCCGAAAGCACCTCCATCAGAAGCGCAGGGATCACGGCGTCCACGCCGCCTTCAGGCAACGTACCTCCCAGCACCAAGCGAGAGGTGCTGCCCACCAGATAGGCGCCGCAGCCGATCACCAGACAAAACACCGTGGAGATCACGGTTCCGCGCTTGATCGCAGAGGTATCCTTAACGGCGTAGAATTTTCCGAGCATCTGCGGAAGTCCCCACGTTCCGAAGCTCGTGAGCAAAATATTCACGCAGAGGAAGCGGAAGGCCGAGCCTCCGAAAAGCGCGGAGAGCTGTCCCGGAGCCACGGGCTTGGGATCGCCCTGTGCAGAGGTGAACTCGCGCAAGCCGCTCACCAAGCCGCTCAACCCGTCCACGGAGCCGTGTCCCAGCACGGTGATCACAAGGCAGACCACGCCAACCAGCATCACGATCCCCTGAATCAGATCGGTGTAGGCCGTGGCCACGTAGCCTCCTGCCACCAGATACACCGCGGTAATGCAAGCAAGGATCAGCATCCAAA
>JAZRCQ010000029.1:0-2339 GCA_045659845.1 Eubacteriales bacterium | reverse complement strand
CGCCGTCCGACAGCTTGTCGGACGGCGCTCCTTGCTGATTCAGTTTTTCAAAAGAGCTTCCAAAAAGGAATTTCCGCTTTCCACCGCGATCTTGCCATTTGCGGTGACACTGCTCAGCGAGCTGCAATCTCGGAAGGCCTGCGAGCCCACCGTCTGCACACCTCCCAGTGCGATCGTCTCCAACGCGCCGCATTCGGCAAAGCATCCGTTCGGCAAACTTTTCAGCGTGGAGGGAAGCGTCACGGTTTTGAGGGCCGTGCAATGGGAGAAGCAGCTCACGCCAATCTGCTCCGTGCCCTCGGGGAGCGTCAGAGAGGTCAACGATGAGCAACCGAAAAAGGCATTGTCGCCCAAGCTCCGCAGGGATGCGGGGAGGGTGATCTCCCGCAGAGCTCCGCATCCGGAAAAGGCTCTCGCGCCGATGGACTGCAGTCCTTCGGGCAAAAGCACGCGATAGAGGGTTGCGCACCCGCTGAAAGCATATGCCGCCAGCCGCGTTCCCTCCTTCAGCTCCACCTCCCGAAGGGCAGGCGGATAGAAATCTGCGGCAAAGGCAGGATCGGACGCACCGAACACGAAGGCCAGATAGCCCTCTGCCTCACGACTCTCGCCCAAAAAGGGCAAGGAAAGCTGCTTGAGACTATAGCAATTCTCCAATGCTCCCAGCCCCACGCTCTGCAGGCCGTTGCCCAACGAGATGGATTCCAAAGAGGAGCAATAGGACATTGCATAGGTCTCCAGCCGCTCCACCGATTCCAGATTCAGATAACGCAAGGCCTCGCAACGGTAGAAGGAGAAGCTCTCCAGCTTTTTCACCGATTCGGGAAGCTGAACAGCCACCAGATCGTTGCAATCGTAGAACATATTGGAGGGGATCGATTCGGGCGAGCCGCCGATCACCAGAAAATCAAGATTGCGGAGCTCGGCGGTGTTGTTCATTTCATATGAAGCGGCACCGTAGAGGTAGCCGAGATAGGCCGTTCCCTCCTTGGTTGGCAGAGGCGTGCGAAGCGCATAAAGCCCTGAGCATCCCTTCAGCACGTCGGTTCCGAAGGCCGTAACGCTGTCGGGAACGAACAGAACCTCCAATTCGGCATGCCCGAGGAACAGATCGTCGCCCAGCATACAAACGGCCCGACCGTTGATCTGCTCGGGGATCCGCACACGCTTCTCTTGGCCGAGATAGCGATCCAACCGAAGTCCGCCCGCGATCTCCGTGACGGCGAATTGCTCGGCAGCGGTCTCCGCCAGCTCCAGAAAGGGCGTGGTGAGCAGGAGCGAATAGTCGATGGGCGGCTGAGGATCCGGCTGCTCCGAGGGATCGGATCCCGTGGGCCTTTCCGTTGTGATCGGGGGCATCTCCCCGGCAGGCGGCGTATTTTTTCCGCAAGCAGTGGTTAACAGCAGGGCCAACACCGCCGCCGCGGCCATATATCGTTTCAGATTCATATCCGATGTCTCCTTCCGTGGTATCCCTTTTATTTTACCATAGTTTCCGCCGATTCGCAAGCATTTTTCAAAACAATTCATAATATTTTCAATTGGAAAGCACAATTTCGCCTTGTAATCCGTCGCCAAAGATGGTATAATATCGGTATCAACCACCGAAGGGAGGCTCCTATGGAATGGCTCGTAACCAACGGTGAGGACGGCATGATGACGCGCGATTTCATCGCTTCCCATATCCGCCTCTCCACCAAAATGCTGAAATATCTGAAATACCGCAATGACGGCATCCTTGTGAACGGAGAGAAATGCACCGTGCGACGTATTCTGCGCGCCGGAGACGTGCTCACGCTTGCCATCGAGGATCGCCGCGATGCCGAGGTACTGGAGCCTGTGGAGCTTCCCATTGAGATCCTTTTTGAGGATGATTGGCTGGTGGTTCCCTCCAAGCCGCCGCAGATGCCCACGCACCCCTCCCACGATCACCATCGGGATACGTTGGCCAATGCGCTTGCCTTCCGCTATCGGGAGATGGGCGTTCCCTTTGTGTTTCGCCCGGTGAACCGTTTGGATCGGGACACCAGCGGTCTGCTCCTGATCGCCCGCAACAAAATGGCGGCAGGACTTCTCACCCGCTCCCTGCAGGAGGGGCGCATCCGCAAGACCTATCTGGCCGTGCTGCAAGGCGCGCTGGCGGAAAATGCCGGCGTGATCGAACGCCCGCTTCATCGAACGGCCGCCAGCATCATCGTGCGCGAGGTTTGCTCGCCCGACGCTCCTGATGCCGAGCATGCCAGAACCGAATTTCGCGTGCTTCTCCGATCGCCCGATTATACGCTGGTGGAGGCTCATCCCATCACGGGGCGCACACATCAGCTCCGCGTGCATTTTGC
>JAZRCQ010000028.1:0-7335 GCA_045659845.1 Eubacteriales bacterium | reverse complement strand
GTAGCAACCTGCGTGGTCGCTCTCGTCGTGGTTGATATAGAGCTTGCCGCCCTCAACGCGGGTGAGAGGGGAAAGGGTGGTGTTGGTGGCGCTCGTGGTGGTGGTCAGGCCGGTGGGGGCGAGAATCAGGTCTTCCTTACTAACGCCTGCAGGAGCCTTATCCTTCAGGGCCTCTTCGGGGGTTGCGCCTTCGAAGTCGTAGTAAACAACGAGATTCGCGTCCAGGGGATCTGCCACGGGAGCGGCGTCGCCGTCAGCGGCGAGAACGGGGGTTGCGAGTGCGCCTGCCAGCATCAGAGCGGCAAGTGCGAGAGAGAGAAGCTTTTTCATGTTTCTTTACCTCTTGTTATTTTTTTTATAATAGCGCTTTTACGCGACTATCCGGGGAAAATTACTGGCCCAGCAGAGCCTTGTAGGCCTGCAGGTCCTTGTCAACGGCGTTCTGGCTCATCTTGATCATGGAGGAGAGCATGCCGAGAGAAAGAGTTCCCTCGCAAACCGTATCCATGAGAGCGGCCGTGCCGCCGAAGTCCACGCACATGTTCAGGTCGATCACCATGTTATCGAAGATGATGGACATCATCTCGGAGGCGATGGGATCGTTTGCCACCTGATACTTCATGATGGCATCGAACTTTGCGGGCTTCACATACTCATAGCCGAGGAAGCAATAAACGTCGAAGAATGCACCGATCCATTCCTTCTCATCGGCTGCCATGCGAGTGGCAACGCCAAGGAAGAAGTTGGAGGTGGCCCAGCCTGCGCTGATGTACTCCTCCTGAGCGGAATCCAGCTTGGGGCAAGGAATGATACCGTAGTCCACCTCGCTGGAGGGCAGATGGCTGCTCATATAGCCCGTGGTGGAGGCCCAGAAGAGGGCTCTGCTCTCCTTGAACACGGTGAAGGAGGGCTCAACGCTCTGGAAGCTTACCTCGTCCATTCTCAGGGCGTTCTGCACCTTTTCGATCACGTTTCTGGTGGCCTCGTTGCCAAGGTGGGCAACGGAGATCACGCCGTCCTCGCTGATCTCGGTCATCTTCACGCCGCAGCTCACCAGCCAGGAATAGCCCATGTTGCCGGTGTTGTTGGAAATGGCGAAGTTGCCGGCAGCGGTTCCCTGATCGTTGGGCTGATAGAGGCCGTAGTCGGTGGTGATCTTCTGCATTTCCTCCAGCGTCCAGTTGCCGGCCTGCACGGTGCTGTAGATATCGGGAATGTTGTAGTTGGTCATAATGGTCTTGTTAAAGGCCAATGCGAAGGGAGCGCCGTAGTACCACTCGGCGATGGGGCCTGCGGTGATATACATTGCGCCGCCCAGATCCATGGTTTCATTCATGGACTGGTTCCACCACTCATGCTGCAGATTCAGCGTGGAGATGGCATTGAGGTTCGTCAGAAGTCCCTCGGTTGCGAGCACCATCAAACGCATGGCACCGGCGATGAATGCAACCGCGCCATCCTCCATATTGGCCTGCGTTCTCATTTCGGTTGCGCTTTCGCTGGTGGGGATCTCAACCCAGTTGATATCCACGTCGAAATGCTCCTCGGTGATCAGATGCTGCTTGAAGCGGCCCTCATCCACAAGGGAGGACTCGGCGGTCAGCTCCTCGCCGCCGCGGATGTTGGTGCTGATGGACGCCAGAGTGATGGATTCATAGTCCCATTTATCCTCAACGGTGTCCAGGAAGTAGGCAGCAGACTCGTTCACTTCCTGAGACTGCCATTCGGTGGTTGCTTCTTCTCCGCCGCCACCGCCGCAGGATGCAAGCAGAAGCGTGAGCGCTAGGAGAAGCACGATGAATTTCTTCATTGGAAATTCCTCCTTGGTTCGTGTATTTTCGAGCGCCATTGCGCGATCGAACGAAAGTTTGATCAGGAACGGCTGATCAGCCCGTCATATTCCTGAAGGTCCTTATTCACGGCGCCCTCGCTCATTTTGAGCATAGAGGCCAGCATGTTCACGGAGAGCGTGCCCTCCATCACCTTATCCATCAGGCCTGCGGTGCCGCCGAAATCCATGCACATATTCAGATCGAACACCATGTTGTCGAAAATGATGTCCATCATCTCGGATGCGATGGGATCGTTTGCCACCTGATATTTCATGATGGCATCAAACTTGGGAGGCTTCACATATTCGTATCCAAGGAAGCAATAAACGTCGCAGAATGCGCCAACCCATTCCAGCTTCTCGCCCTGCAGGCGCTCGGGAATGGCCATGCAGAAGTTGCTGGATGCCCAGCCCGCGCTCTGATATTCCTCCTGAGAGGAATCCAGCTTGGGGCAAGGAATAATGCCGTAGTCGACCTCATAGTCCTGAAGACCTGCGATATAGCCGGTGGTGGCGGCCAAGAAGAGGCTCTTGCCGTCTGCAAAGTTGGGAACGGCGGTGGCGTTGCCGATGAAATAGTTTTCCTCGGGAACCACGGCCTGCTGCACCTTCTCCACCACGTTTCTAACGGCCTCGGAGGCAAGATGGCTCACAGAGATCACGCCGTCGTCGCTCACCTCGGTCATCTTCACGCCGCAGCTCACCAGCCAGGAATAGCCGGTGTTGGTGGTGCAAATGGTGATGGGAGTCATTCCCTGATCGGGCTGGTAGAGACCGTAGCCCGTGGTGATCTCCTTCAGGGCCTCCAGCGTCCAGTTGCCTGCCTGCACGGTGCTGTAGATATCGGGAACGTTGTAGTTGGTCATGAGGGTCTTATTGAAGGTCATGCAGAAGGGCGCGCCATAGTACCATTCGGCCACGGGGCCGCAGGTGACATACATCGATCCCTTGATATCCATGTTTTCATTCATGGATTGATTCCACCACTCGTGGGTAAGATCCAGCGTGGAGATGGAATTGAGATTCTTGGTTTGGCCCTCGATGGTGAGCACCATCAGGTTTACCGCGCCGTGGATCAGCACGTCGACTCCGTCCTCCAGCAAGCACTGGGTTCTCATCTGCTCCAGGCCCGCGCCGCGGTCACCGTTCTGCACCTCGGTGAAGTTGATATCCACGTCGAAATGCTCTTCGGTGATCAGATGCTGCTTGAAGCGGCCCTCGTCCACCACCGTGGACTCCACGGTCAGCTCGTCACCGCCGTGGGTGTTGGATTCGATAGCGGCGATCCAAAGTTCCTCGTAATCCCATTTATCCTCAATGGTGTCGAGGAAATAGGCCGCGGATTCGTTCACCTCCTGAGACTGCCACTCGGTGGTTGCCTCCTCGCCATTGCCTCCGCCGCAGGATGCCAGCGGCAGGATCAGCAAAGAAATCGCAAGCAGAAACAAAATCGTTCTTTTCACAGGAAACATCCTCCTTTTTTTCAAATATTCAAATGGCGGACGCTCCGACTCCCGCGGGGGGAGTCGGGATCGATCACTGCAGGTTCAGCAGAGCCTTATAAGCCTGCAGATCCTTATCAACGGCGCCCTGGCTCATCTTGATCATGGAGGAGAGCATGCCGAGAGAAAGAGTGCCCTCGCAAACCTTATCCATGAGAGCGGCGGTGCCGCCGAAGTCCACGCACATATTCAGGTCGAAGATCATGTTGCCGAAGATGATATCCATCATCTCGGAGGCGACGGGATCGTTTGCAACCTGATACTTCATAATGGCATCGTACTTCGCGGGCTTCACGTACTCGTAGCCGAGGAAGCAATAAACGTCGAGGAAGGCACCAACCCATTCCAGCTCGTCGCCCTGCAGGCGTCCGGTAACGGCCAGAGCGAAGTTACTGTTTGCCCAGCCTGCGCTGACGTACTCCTCCTGAGAGGAATCCAGCTTGGGGCAAGGAATGATGCCGTAGTCGATCTCGGAGGAGGGCAAATGGCTGCTCATGTAGCCGGTGGTTGCACCCCAGAACAAAGCTCTGTTCTCCTTGAATACGGTGAAGGAGGGCTCGATGGTGTTGTAGTACACCTCATCCATTCTCATGGCAGCCTGCACCTTCTCGATGGCATTTCTGGTGGCCTCGTTGCCAAGATGAGAAACGGAGATCTCGCCGTCCTCGCTCACCTCGGTCATCTTCACGCCGCAGCTCACCAGCCAGGAATAGCCGGTGTTACCGGTGTTCACGGTGAGAGCATACTGGCCGGTTCCCTGATCGTTGGGCTGATAAAGGCCGTAGTCGGTGGTGATCTTCTGCAGCTCCTCCAGCGTCCAGTTGCCGGCCTGCACGGTGCTGTAGATATCGGGAATATTATAGTTGGTCATCAAAGTTTTATTGAAGGCCAGTGCGAAGGGAGCGCCATAGTACCACTCGGCGATGGGGCCTGCGGTGACATACATTGCACCGCCCAGATCCATGTTTTCATTCATGGACTGGTTCCACCACTCGTTCTGCAGGTTCAGGGTGGCGATGGAATTGAGGTTCTTCATCAGACCCTCGGTTGCCAGAGTCATCAAACGCAGAGCGGTGCAGATATGCGCATAGGCACCGTCCTCCAGATTGCACTGGGTTCTGATCTCGGCAATGTCGTTATCACTATTGGTAAGGGTGATCCATTCCAGATCCACGTCGAAATGCTCTTCGGTGATGAGATGCTGCTTGAAGCGGCCCTCATCCACAAGAGAGGATTCGGCGGTCAGCTCATCGCCGCCGTGGGTGTTGGATTCGATCGCGGTCATGTAGATGGTCTCGTAATCCCATTTATCCTCAACGGTGTCGAGGAAGTAGGCAGCGGATTCGTTCAGCTCCTGAGACTGCCATTCGGTGGTGGCCTCCTCGCCATTGCCTCCGCCGCAGGATGCCAGCGGCAGGATCAGCAGAGAAAGTGCGAGAAGAAACAAGATCGTTCTTTTCATGGAAAATTCCTCCTTTAAAAAAATATGCGCGCGTACGCAATGAACGTTGGCGCCGAGATGGGAAATGCTCTCGCAGCTCCATTCGGCATCGTCGTTTTAGACCAAAAAAGCTCCCTCTTTTCATGCATTCTGCACAGCTTCCTCTGTTGTTTGCGAGCTGTTTGGAAACTATGCACAGTGTTTCGGGGTGTTAATTGGTGAAAAACACAACAAACCACGTCGAGATTTGGTTTGTTTTATTTATTTTACCACTTGATTTATAAAATTGCAATATGATATACTATAAAAAAACGGGTAAGATTCTTCAACTTTGCGAACACAGGGGGAAAGAATACTATATGAACAACTCCATTTTCACCAAATATTTTACATTTCGCAGGATTGAGAGACGAGACGGCTTCGTTGTGGATAATCACCGAGGCACCAAAAACAACTACGTTGGCTGGATCCTTTCGGGCGAGGCCACCTTTGAGACCGACGATCAGGTGCTGCAGCTGCGCGAGGGCGACGTGTTCTACGTGCCGGCCGAATTGCGCTATCGCTCAGTGTGGAGCAATGCCGGCGCACCCGCTGTTTGGTACACCTTCAATTTCGATTATTTTCCCTGCACCGACCGCATGAATTTTGCCCTTCAGCGGATCCCCGTCAGCTCGGAGGAGCTGGCGCATCTCATCGCCATCGCCAAGGAATCCCCCGATCGGGTTCATGCAGACGGCAAAAAGCAAGACGCCTACCTGCCCATCACCTTCTCCACAGTTGGGCATCTGTTCTCCTTCCTCGGCCTCGTGGAGCAACGCCTCATCGCCTACAACCTCTCGGACAACAATCTCATCCTCAAGGCCACCGAATATATGCGCGCCAATCCTTGGGTGCCCTTCCGCGAGGTGGCAAAATTCTGCGCCGTGAGCGAGACCACCCTCTACAACACCTTCAAGAGCATTCTGCACAAAACGCCCAACGACATCCGCAAAATGAATCTCTGCGAGGCCGCCAAGGAGCTGCTGGTCTCCAGCAATAAATCGGTGGAGGAGATCAGCGCGGAGCTAGGCTTTTCCTCCTCCTCCTATTTCCGCAAGATCTTCAAGCTCTACACGGGCACGTCTCCCAACGCGCTCCGCCATTCCAGACTCAATTGAGCGCAGCAGGCCGCTGCCTCGCCCCCATCGGGTTGACCGCAGGAATCTCTCCGCGGTCAACCCCCTTTTTGCTTTTGTTCGCAACGGCCGACAAATGCGGCGAAAGCCGCCCCTCCTCGGGGAGAATTCCTCAGGAAAAGCCCCTCGGCTCTTGACGAAGCGCGGAAAGTGTGCTATAATTTTTTCATCAAACGAATTTCAACGAGAGAAGGTTCGCGCCCATGAAGCTCTTATCCATCCTGAAAAACGACACCCCCTCCCTCTCCTTCGAGGTGTTTCCGCCCAAGACCTCCACGTCCTTTGAAAGCGTGAAGGCCGCCGTTGAGGAGATCGCCGAGCTGAAGCCTGCCTTTATGAGCGTGACCTACGGCGCGGGAGGCGGCACCAGCCGCTACACGCTGGAGATCGCGCAGAATATCAAGCGCCTCCACGGCGTTCCCACGCTGGCGCATCTCACCTGCGTTTCGTCCACGCGGGAAACGGTGCAGGCCAGGATCGCCGACATGAAGGCGGCAGGCATCGAAAACGTGATGGCTCTGCGCGGCGACATTCCCGAGGATCGCCTCGCCGAGGATCGCTCCCGCTGGGACTATCGCTATGCCGTGGATCTGGTTCGACAGCTGAAGGAATGCGGCGATTTCTGCATCGGCGGCGCCTGCTATCCCGAGATCCATCCCGAGAGCATCAACAGCTCCGAGGACATCAGAAGATTGAAGGAAAAGGTGGATGCGGGCTGCGATTTCCTCACAACGCAAATGTTTTTCGACAACAACCTGCTCTATAATTTCCTCTACCGCATCCGCGAGGCCGGCATCACCGTGCCCGTGGTTGCAGGCATCATGCCCATCACCAATGCAAACCAAGTGGAGCGCGCGGTGAAGCTTTCGGGCTCCTTCGTGCCCCGTCGGTTCAAGGCGCTGGTGGATCGCTTCGGCTCGGATCCCGCCGCCATGAAGCAGGCAGGCATCGCCTACGCCACCGATCAGATCATCGATCTGTTTGCCAATCAGATCACCAACGTGCACGTTTATTCCATGAACAAGCCCGACGTGGCGCAAAAAATCCAAAGCAATCTTTCCGATATTCTGGGCTGAGAGGACGATATGAAGATCACAGAGTATATCCAAAACGAGCTTTTGATTCTGGACGGCGGCATGGGCACGCTTCTGCAGGAGGCGGGACTGCTGCCGGGAGAGCCTCCCGAGCGCTGGAATCTTTCCCATCCCGACCGCGTGCAGGCCATTCACAAGGCCTATTTCGATGCGGGAAGCAACGTGGTGAACGCCAACACCTTCGGCGCAAACCGCCTGCACTTCTCCTCCGAGGAGCTGGAAACGCTGATCCGCGCCGCCATGGAGAACGCCCGCGCGGCGGCCGCCCCCTCCGAGGGTACGCAAAAAAAAT
>JAZRCQ010000027.1:0-12766 GCA_045659845.1 Eubacteriales bacterium | reverse complement strand
AAGATCGCCAAGATGACCACGGGGAAGGGAAGCTACCGCTACGTGCTTCCCAAGCAGGTGGATCACGGCTCGGGGATCAAATTCAGCGCGGCGCTGATCGAATCCATCACGTCGGTGGAATCGGCGCAGAACATTGCGGTGATCAAGACCTTTCCGGGGCTTGCCTCCGCCGTGGCCGGTGGGATCGACCGCATGGGATTGAGTCAGATCCTCGGGTGCGTGGCAGGGGATGACACCATCATGGTGGTCACGGCCGACAGCGATTGCGCCGCCATGCTGGCCGATCAGATCCACGATCTGTTGAGGAACATCTGAAATGCTTCGTTCGCTACATATCGAGAATATTGCGGTGATCCGCCGCGCCGACGTGGATTTTCGCGAGGGGCTTTCGGTCCTCACGGGAGAAACGGGCGCGGGCAAGTCCATGATCATCGACAGCATCAATCTGCTTCTCGGCAATCGGGTGTCCCGCGAGATGATCCGAAGCGGCGAGGAGCGCGCGCTGGTGAGTGCCGTTTTTGAGGAGCTTTCCGCGCGAACCGTCCGCGAGCTGGAGGAGCTGGGCTTTTCCTGCGAGGACGGCTCTCTGATGCTGCAAAGAACGGTAACGGCCGACGGTCGGTCGCAAACGAGGCTCAACGGTCGGGCCATCACCCAGGCAATGCAGAAGCAGATCACGCCGCTTCTGATCAGTATTCACGGGCAGATGGATAGCCATAAGCTGCTTCGCCGCGCCTCGCATTTGGAGCTTTTGGATGCTTATGCCCGCGGGGAACTGCCGTTGGAGCGCTATCGGGAGGTCTATTCCGCCTACCGTGAGGTGAAGAAGCAGCTGGATTCCACCGTTCGGGACGAATCGGAGCGCCTGCGCCTGCAGGAGACCTATCGCTATCAGCTGGCCGACATTGATTCGGTGAAGCCGAAGGAGGGCGAGGAGGAGGCGCTGGAAAAGGAGCGCGACCGCCTGCAGAATCTGGAAAGGATCAATCGGCAGAGCGAATTGGCCTACCGTTATCTGGCGGGGGGCGAAAAGGGCGATGCTGTGGCGCTGATGCGCAGAGCGCGGGCCGCCGTGCAATCGCTGGCAGGCGTTGTGGAGGAGGCCGAGAGTCTGGCCGAGCGGTTGGCGGAGGCTGAATCCGAGGTGGTTGACATCGCCGAGCGGGTGGCGTCCTTTGCCGACGACGACAGAGAGGATCCCACGGCAAGGATCGACCGCATCGAGGGAAGGCTGGAAAAGCTTTCCCGATTGAAGAGAAAATACGGCGGCACCGTTGGCGAGGTGCTGGCCTTCCGCAATCGGATCGCGGCGGAGCTGGATGCTCTGGAGCTGACCGACGAGCGAAGAGAGGATCTGGAGCTGATCTGCCGTGAGCGCAGGCGTGAGGCTGAAGCCGCGGCGGCAGAGCTGCGAGAGAAGCGGCGCGCGGCGGCGGAGCGGGTTGTGGCTGAGGTCACGGAGGCTTTGCGCTTTCTGGATATGCCGAAGGTGCGCTTTGAGGTGAGCTTCACGCCCTGCGAGTTGAATGAGCATGGCGGCGACGACGTGGAATTTTTGGTGGCCACCAATCCCGGCGAGCCGGTTGCTCCCTTGGCAAAAATCGCCTCGGGCGGTGAGCTTTCCCGCATGATGCTGGCTCTGCGATCGGTGCTGGATGATCGCGACGGTGCCACCACCGTGATCTTCGACGAGATCGACACGGGCGTTTCGGGAAAGACCTCTCGCAAGATCGGCCTGAAGCTTCGGGAGAGTGCCTCTCGCGCGCAGGTGCTGTGCGTCACCCATTCGGCGCAGATCGCGTCGCTGGCCGACGTGCATTATCTGATCACCAAGGGCGAGCGCGACGGCCGTGCCGAGACCGAGGTGAGGGAGCTGACCGAAGAGGAGCGCGTGGAGGAGATCGCGCGGATCCTCGGCGGCATCAGCGTAACGGCGGCGCAAAGAGACGCGGCAAGAGAAATGATCGCGGAATACCGAAAGTGAGGATGGCAAATGATCAAAACCAATGCGATGCGCATGCTTTTGGCGGCTAAGATCCCATTTGAGGTGAAGGAATATGAGGTGGACGAAAGCGACCTCAGCGGTGTGCATATTGCAGAGCAGATCGGTCTGCCCTGTGAGATGGTTTTTAAAACGTTGGTGGCCAAGGGAGATAAAACGGGGCCGTTGGTGTTTTGCATTCCTGCGGCAGAGGAGCTGGATCTGCGCTCGGCGGCCGCTCTCACGGGAAATAAGAAGATCGAAATGATCCACGTGAAGGATCTTCTTGCCCTCACGGGCTACATTCGGGGAGGCTGCTCTCCCATCGGGATGAAAAAGAAATTTCCAACGTGGGTGGACGACAGCGCTCTCTCCCATGAGCGGATCACCGTCAGCTCGGGCACGCGAGGGGCGCAGTTGCTTCTCAAAACCGCGGATTTACTGCAATTTACACAAGCAAAAACCGTGTCTCTCACGGTAAAATAATGGTTTTTCCACTTGAAAAATCCGTTGCGGTGTAGTATAATATATTGGATAAGCTATTGAAAGAGGAAAGAATATGCAAACAATTAAGAAGTTGATCGCGGAGCAGATCCTGGAGGCGGCCTGCAAGGTCAGCCCGGATGCGGCACTCACGGCGGCAGAGATCGCTGCGATGCTGGAGTATCCTCCCGATGCAAGCATGGGAGATCTGGCATTCCCCTGCTTCCGCCTGAGTAAAACGCTTCGGCGCTCCCCCGTGCAGATCGCGGCGGCGCTTTGCGAGAGCCTTTCGGAGGCTTCTTGTCTGGAAAAGGCAGAGGCTGTCGGAGGCTATCTGAATCTCACGATCTCGAATGAATATCTCGGCAGCGTAGTGGTTCCCGAAATTCTGGAGAAGGGGGATCGCTACGGCGCGCAGACCTTCGGTGAGGGAAAGCACGTGGTGCTGGACTACTCCTCTCCCAACGTGGCAAAGCCCTTCCATATCGGACATCTGGGCACCACGGTGATCGGCCATGCTCTGCGCCGACTGCATGAGTTTGCAGGCTACAGCTGCTATGGCATCAACTATCTCGGCGACTGGGGCACCCAGTTTGGTAAGCTGATCGTGGCCTACCGCTTGTGGGGCAGCCGCGAGATGGTGGAGCAGGGCGGCATTGATAAGCTGGTGGAGCTCTACGTTCGCATCAACAACGCCATCAAGGGCGATCCCGAAAACGGCATTCCCGAAAACCGTGAGCTGGCCGACGCCTCCCGTGCGGAGTTCCGTAAGCTGGAGGAGGGCGATGAGGAGAATCTGGAGCTGTGGCGCTGGTTTGTGCAGATCAGCTTGGCAGAGTATGAGCGCACCTACCGTCAGCTGGGGATCGAGTTTGATTCCTATAAGGGCGAGAGCTTTTACACCGACAAGATGCCCGCACAGATCCAAAAGCTCAAGGATCTGAATATGCTCAAGATCGACGACGGTGCTTCCATCGTGGATCTTTCGGAATACAATATGCCTCCCTGCCTGATCCTGAAGCGGGACGGCTCCACGCTCTATCCCACCCGCGATATCGCGGCGGCGGTCTATCGTAAGGAAAATTACCATTTCGATAAGATGATCTACGTCACCAGTGCGCAGCAGTGTCTCCACTTTGCACAGTGGTTCAAGGTAGTGGAAATGATGGGCTATCCCTGGCACGATGAGCTGGTTCACGTGCCCTACGGAACGGTTTCTCTCAACGGGGCCAAGCTTGCCACCAGAACCGGCAACGTGGTGCTTCTGCGGGATCTGTTTGAATTGGCCATCGAAAAGGTGAAAACCATCATGAAGGAAAAGAATCCCGATCTGGAAAACGGCGATGAGATCGCCGAGGCCGTTGGCGTTGGCGCGATCGTGTTCTACTATCTCACCAACAACCGCATGAAGGATATCAATTTCGTGATGGAGGAGGCCCTCAGCTTCGACGGCAACACCGGCCCCTACGTGCAGTACACCTACGCGCGCGCCTGCTCTCTGTTGAGCCGCGCCGGGGAGGCGGTATCCTCCGCAGGCGTGAAGATCACCGCCGAGGAGGAGGCAACGCTTGTGAAAACGCTTTGCCGCTTCGGAGAGAGAGTTTGCGCGGCCATCGCCGACTATGAGCCCAGCTATATCACCAGATACATTCTGGACGTTGCGGCGGCCTTCAACCGCTTCTATCACAATTGTCCCATCCTCTCTGCCGAGGATGCGGAGGTGAGAAGCACGCGCCTTTGCCTGACGGCGGCCGTTAAGACCGTTTTGGGCAACGCGTTTGATCTGATTTGTTTGAAAAAGACCGAAAAGGTTTGAGAAAGTTTGAGAAAGAATAGAGGTTAGAATATGTCCGGACATAGCAAATGGGCGAATATCAAGCACAAAAAGGAAAAGACCGATGCCGCCAGAGGCAAGATCTTCACCAAGATCGGCAAGGAGATCACCGTGGCCGTGAAGGAGGGAGGCGGAGATCCCGTTTCCAATTCCAAGCTTCGCGATCTGATCCAGAAGGCGAAGGCCAACAACGTTCCCAACGATAATATCGTGCGTTGCATCAAGAAGGCAATGGGCACCACCTCCGAAACCTATGAGGAGGTCGTTTACGAGGGCTATGGCCCCGCAGGCGTGGCCGTGATCGTCACCGCCACCACCGACAATCGCAACCGCACCGCCGGCAACGTGCGCGCTTACTTCTCCAAGTACCACGGCAATATGGGCCAGACCGGATGCGTGGGCTATCTGTTCTCCGATATCGGAGAGATCGTGATCAGCAACGAGGACGGCGACGTGGATGAGGATCAGCTGATGGAAACTGCTCTTGAGGCAGGCGCTGCCGACTTTAAGGCCGACGGCGAGGTGTTCGTGGTGACCACCGAGCCCGACGACGTGTATGCGATCCAGGAGGAGCTGCAGAAGGCAGGCTATGAGATCCTTTCTGCGGAAAAGACCAAGCAGGCCTCCACGGAGGTTACGCTGGATAATGAGGACGATATCAAGTTCATGGGCCTCCTGATCGAAAAGCTGGAGGACGATGACGACGTGATGGACGTCTACCACAACTGGGCAAACTGTGATTAAAAACGCGCTCCAATGCGCGAGAAGGATAAAAGCATGAAAAGAGAATTGAACAGACAGCTTTATGCGGATATGGAGTCCTTCAGCGGCCGTGAGGTCACTCTCGGCGGTTGGGCAAGAAGCATCCGCGATAGCAAGGCCTTCGGATTCATCGATCTGTACGACGGAAGCTGCTTCAAAACCGTGCAGGTGGTGTTTGAAAGAGAAAAGATCGCAAACTACGATGAGATCGCCAAGCTGAACGTTGGCTCCGCCGTGGTGGTGAAGGGCATTGTGGTGCTCACTCCCGAGATGAAGCAGCCCTTTGAGATCAAGGCCACCGAGATCACCGTGGAGGGCGCCTCCACTCCCGATTATCCTCTGCAGAAGAAGAGACACACCGTGGAATATCTGCGCGAGCAGGCTTATCTGCGTCCCCGCACCAACCTGTTTTCCGCCGTGTTCCGCGTGAGAAGCGAGGTGGCCTATGCCATCCACTCCTTCTTCCATGACCGCGGATTCGTTTACGTGCATACGCCTCTGATCACGGGCTCCGACTGCGAGGGCGCAGGCGAGATGTTCCGCGTGACCACGCTGGACGTGCAGAATCCCCCCAGACTGGAGGACGGAAGCATTGATTGGTCGCAGGATTTCTTCGGCAAGAGCGCAAACCTCACGGTTTCCGGTCAGCTGGAGGGCGAGACCTATGCCATGGCCTTCGGCAATATCTACACCTTCGGCCCCACCTTCCGCGCCGAAAATTCCAACACCGCGCGCCATGCCGCAGAGTTCTGGCTGATCGAGCCCGAGATCGCTTTTGCCGATCTCAACGATAATATGCAGCTGGCGTGGGATATGATCCAGTATATCATTCGCCACGTTCTGGAAAAGTGCAAGCAGGAGCTGGAGTTCTTCAACAGCTTCGTGGACAAGACGCTTCTGGAGCGTTTGACCACGCTTGCAAGCAGTGACTACTGCAAGGTGACCTACACCGAGGCGGTGGAGCTGTTGAAAAAGAGCGGTGCAGAGTTCAAGTACCCCGTGGAATGGGGATGCGATCTGCAGACCGAGCATGAAAGATACCTCACCGAGCAGGTGTTTGGGAAGCCCGTGTTCGTCACCGACTATCCCAAGGAGATCAAGTCCTTCTATATGCGACTCAACGACGACGGCAAGACCGTTGCCGCAATGGATATGCTGGTTCCCGGCGTTGGCGAGATCATCGGCGGAAGCCAGAGAGAGGAGCGCCTCGATGTTCTTCTGGAGCGCATGAAGGAATGCAATCTGAAGGAAGAGGACTATTGGTGGTACGTCAACCTGAGAAAGTACGGCGGCACCAAGCATGCGGGCTACGGCTTGGGCTTTGAGCGGATCATTATGTATCTCACGGGTGTTTCCAATATCCGTGACGTGATTCCTTATCCCCGTACGGTTGGCAACGCGGAATATTAAAATGAGAACGGGGGCACAGGAGCAGCTTGTGCCCCCTGTTTCAGGGAGGAAAACCTATATGAGAACCGATATTGTGATCGTTGGTGCAGGCCCTGCGGGGATTTTCACCGCGCTGGAGCTTCTGAAAAAGGGCTCCAAGAAAAAAATTATCATGGTGGAAAAGGGCAGAGCCGTGGAGGAGCGGAGCTGTCCCAAGGCAAAAACAGGGAAATGCGTGAATTGCCGTCCCTATTGCCATATCACCACGGGCTTTTCGGGTGCGGGCGCATTTTCCGACGGAAAGCTGTCGCTCAGCTGCGAGGTGGGCGGTGACCTTCCTCAGCTGCTGGGTACCGATCGCGTTCAGGCCCTCACGGATTACACCGATGGGATCTATCTCGAATTCGGCGCGGACTCCCACGTGGAGGGCGCAGAGGTCACCGAGGAGATCAAGGAGATCCGCCGCCGCGCCATCACGGCGGGGCTGAAGCTGGTGGATTGCCCCATTCGCCATCTGGGAACCGAAAAGGCCCATCAGCTGTATTGGGATATTGAGAAATATCTGCTGGCAAACGGCGTGGAGATCCTGTTCGGCTGTGAATGCAATAATCTGATCCTGGAGGGAGAGAAATGCCTTGGCGTGACGGTCACTCTCAAGGATGGAAGAAAAGAGGAGATCCGTGCGGCGCACACCGTGATCGCAACGGGGCGCAGAGGAGCGGATTGGCTGGAAAATCTCTGCGCGGAGCATAATATCGCGCATCTTCCCGGAACGGTGGATATCGGTGTTCGGGTGGAGGTTCGCAACGAGATCATGGAGCGGGTGAATAACGTGCTGTATGAATCCAAGCTCATCGGCTATCCCGCACCCTTCAAAAACAAGGTGCGCACCTTCTGTCAGAATCCCGGCGGATTTGTGAGCCAGGAAAACTACGATAACGATCTGGCCGTGGTGAACGGTCATTCCTTCAAGGACGTCAAATCCAACAACACCAATCTGGCCATCCTCTGCTCCCATAATTTTGCCGAGCCCTTCAATCAGCCCATCAAGTATGCGCAGAAGGTTGGGGAGCTCACCAATATGCTCGGCAACGGTCAGATCCTTGTGCAACGGTTCGGCGACATTCTGGACGGCAAGAGAACGTGGGAGAAGGAGCTGGCACAATCCAACGTGAAGCCCACGCTTCCCGACGCGGTGGCAGGCGATATCACCGCCGCCATGCCCTACCGCGCCATGACCAATATCATCCAGTTCATTCAGGCTATGGATCAGGTGGTTCCCGGCTTTGCCTCCTATGAGACTCTGCTGTATTCCCCCGAGCTGAAGTTCTATAGCAATCGGGTGAAGATGGATGAGCGGCTCAACACCAGCATTGAGGGGCTGCATTGCCTCGGCGATTCCAGCGGCTGGACGAGAGGCTTGATGATGGCTTCGGTGATGGGCGTTGTGATGGCGCGCCTGTTGATCGAGGAGGAGCAAAAGCGGGCATGACCTGCGCAAGAGGATCACGATAAAGGAAGAGAAGGGAGGGAGACCAATGGAGACTCGCAAAAGGCTTGCGGTGGGGATTTTGGCCCACGTGGATGCGGGAAAGACCACGCTGTCGGAGGCTCTGCTGTTCCGCGCGGGCAGTATCCGAAGCCTTGGGCGCGTGGATCGGAAGGACACGTTTCTGGATCATGAGCCCATGGAGCGGGAGCGCGGGATCACCATTTTCTCCAAGCAGGCAAGGTTTTCCACCGACCGCTTGGACGTCACCCTCCTCGACACTCCCGGTCACACCGATTTTTCGGCGGAGGCCGAGCGCACCCTGCAGGTTTTGGACTATGCTATTCTGGTGATCAGCGGGACCGACGGCGTGCAGAATCACACGCTCACGCTTTGGCAGCTGCTCAGATCCTATCGCGTGCCGACTATTTTGTTCGTCAACAAAATGGACACGGCTCGCAGAAGGGAAGGCGAGCTGGCGCTGGAGCTGCAGACGCGGCTGGACGAGCGCTGCTGTCCCTTTTATTCGGACGAGGACGACGGCGCGCGGGGAGAGCGCTTCGCCATGCTCTCGGAGGAGCTTCTGGAGGCCTATCTGGCGGAGGGGCGGATCGCCGAGGAGCTGCTTGCTCCCTTGGTGGCCGATCGGAAGCTGTTCCCCTGCTTTTTCGGCTCGGCTCTTCGGATGCAGGGCGTGGATGCATTGCTGGGGGCCTTGGAGCGGCTAACGCTTGCTCCCGTTTATCCCGCGGAGATGGGGGCGATGGTCTATAAGATCATGCGCGACGGTCAGAACACCCGTCTCACCTGCCTGAAGGTGACGGGCGGACGGCTTTCGGTGCGGGACGAGCTGGTCTACGTTACGCCGAACGGTCGGGAAATGCGGGAGAAGGTGTCGCAGATCCGCCTCTATTCGGGCACGCGGATGCAGCAAACCGATTGCGTGGAGGCAGGTGAAATCTGCACCGTGGCGGGGCTTTCCGAAAGCTTCGCGGGCATGGGGCTGGGCAGGGAGACCGATGCCTCCAAGCCGCTTCTGGAGCCCGTCCTTTCCTATCGCATCCGTCTTCCCGAGGAGCAGGATCCCCTGCTTTGCTATCCGCGACTTCGCCAGCTGGAGGAGGAAGAGCCCACGCTTCGTCTCATTTATCGGGAGGAGCTGAAGGAGATCCACGTCAGTCTCATGGGCGAGGTGCAGATCGACGTGATCAAGCGCCTGATCCTCGATCGCTTCGGATGGGAGATCGAGGTGGACGAGGGGAGGATCCTTTATCGGGAGACCGTGCGAACGGCGGCCGAGGGGGTGGGGCATTACGAGCCTCTTCGCCATTATGCCGAGGTGCATCTTCTGATCGAGCCTCTGCCTGCGGGGAGCGGACTTTCCTTTGAGAGCAAATGTCCCGACCACGTGCTGGAGCGAAAAAGCCAGCGGCTCATTCTTTCGCATCTTGCGGAAAAGCAGCATCGCGGTGTTTTGACGGGGGCGCCGCTCACCGACGTCAGGATCACTCTGCTGGCGGGGAAAACCCACGTCAAGCACACCGAGGGCGGCGATCTTCGGGAGGCCACGTGGCGCGCCGTGCGGCAGGGGCTGATGCAGGCGGAATCGGTTCTTCTGGAGCCCTGCTACCGCTATCGGCTGGAGGTGCCGTCCTCTTGTCTCGGTCGGGCCATGACGGATCTGCAGCAAAAGCACGCCACGGCAGGTATTTCGGAGCAAGCAGAGGATCGGAGCATTCTTTCGGGGATCGGGCCGGTCTCGGAGCTTCGGGACTATGCCGCAGAGGTGCGGGCCTACACCCGCGGCGAGGGAAGCCTCACCTGTCGGCTTGAGGGCTACGCTCCCTGCCACAACGCCGAGGAGGTGATCTCCGCGGCAGGCTACGATCCCAATGCCGACGTGAAGAATCCCTCCTATTCCGTGTTCTGCAAGCAGGGCGCGGGCTTTGCCGTGGCATGGGATTCGGTGAAGGACTATATGCATCTTTCCAGCGGCTACGAGGGAGAGACGACCGCTGAGGAGCTGCTTCCAAACGTTCGCACCATTGCAAGAAGCTATGACGTTGACAACGATGAGCTGGAGGCGATCATGCTTCGGGAATTCGGCCCCATGAAGCGAAGAAAATACACCGAGCCCCGTGAGGTGAAGGTCAACGGCAAGAGAGTCAAACCGCCCAAGCCGCAGAAGGAGATCCTTGTGGTGGACGGCTACAACGTGATCTTCTCCTGGGAATCGCTGAAGCGGATCGGAAGCGAAAGCCTGGAGCATGCCCGCGAGATCCTGCTCAACACGCTGGGGAATTACGTTGGCTACACCCATAGCGAGATCACCGTGGTGTTTGACGGCTATCGGGTGAAGGATAATCGGGGAGAGGAGCTGGTGCGCGACGGCGTGCGGGTGATCTTCACGAAGGAGAATGAAACCGCCGATGCTCGCATCGAGCGGATGCTCCACGAGCTGGGGCCCAGCTATCACGTTCGCGCCGTCACCTCCGATGCGCTGATCCAGATCTCGGCGCTCCATTCGGGCGTGCTTCGGATGACCTCGTGGGAGTTCGAGGCAGAGGTGCAGAGGGTGCGGGGGGAGATCAACGAGCAGCTTTTGCGGCTGAGCCTGCGAAATCCATAGAACAGACTGTTTTTGCGGTCTGTTCTATTTTTTTTGCCGCAGACGTATAAATAAACCAAACATCCATCGGCGTGTTCCTTTCGGTGTGGGACGGACTGAGGATAGATTTGGAGGAATTGAAATGTCGGATTATTCGATCTACAGAGACATAGCCGAGCGGACGGACGGCGATATTTACGTTGGCGTGGTGGGCCCCGTGCGCAGCGGAAAGTCCACCTTTATCAAGAGATTCATGGAAACGGTGGTGCTTCCCAACATGGAGCAGGGGTATTCCAAGGAGCGCGCCAGAGACGAATTGCCCCAATCGGCGGCGGGCAGGACCGTGATGACCACCGAGCCGAAATTCATTCCCGAGGAGGCGGTGGCGGTTTCCCTCGGAGAGGGGGCGGAGATGCGGGTGCGCTTGATCGACTGCGTGGGCTATCTGATCCCCGATGCGATGGGGGTGACCGAGGAGGGGCGGCCGCGAATGGTGAAAACGCCGTGGCAGGAGGAGCCGATGCCCTTTGAAAAGGCGGCGGAAACGGGAACGAGACGGGTGATCACCGAGCATTCCACCATTGGAATGCTGGTCACCTCCGACGGCACGGTGGGCGACATCCCGCGCGAGGCCTACGTGGAGGCGGAGGAACGGATCGTTGGAGAACTGAAGGCGCTCGGCAAGCCCTTTGCGGTGGTTTTGAACTCCTCCCGTCCCGCCTCCGAGGGGGCATCGAAGCTGGCCTATGAGCTGGAGGAGCGCTACGGCGTGCCCGTGGCATTGGTGAGCTGTCCCGATCTGGATGCGGAGGACGTGCGCCATATTCTGGGGCTGGTGCTGGAGGAATTTCCCGTTCGCGAGGTGCGCGTGCGGATGCCCGAATGGATGACGGCGCTGGAGGAATCGCACGGGATTCGGGTTTCTATTGCGCGCGCGCTTGGAGAATGTGCGGCAGGCGTTGGCCGCATGGGAGACGTTCGGGAGGCCTTTGCCGCCATGAGGGAGAACGAGCACGTGGCGGAGGCAAGAGTGGATTCGCTGTCGCTGGGGAGCGGATGCGCAACGATCTCGCTGGTGCCGCGGGAGGGGCTTTACTATGAGGTGATCGGGGAGCTGACAGGGCTTTCCGTGGCAAATGAGCGAGAGCTGCTGGCCACGCTCAAGGAGCTGGCTTCCGTGAAGGAAAAATATCGAAAGGTGGCCGAGGCACTGGCACAGGTGGAGGCAACGGGCTATGGGATCGTGATGCCCGAGGTGGAGGATCTTCGTTTGGAGGAGCCTCGCATCGTAAAGCAGGCAGGGGGCTACGGGGTTCGTCTGCGGGCGGCGGCGGAATCGGTGCATATGATCCGAGCCAATATCGAAACCGAGATCAATCCCATGGTCGGCACCGAGCAGCAGTCGGAGGATCTGGTGAAATATCTGCTGCGGGAATTTGAATCGGATCCCGCCAGTATCTGGCAATCCAATATGTTCGGTAAGTCGCTCTTTGAACTGATCAACGAGGGCTTGCACACCAAGCTGATGCACATTCCTGAGGAATCGAGGAAAAAGCTCTCCGAAACGCTGGAGCGGATCGTGAACGAGGGGAGCAACGGCCTGATCTGCATTTTGCTCTGAGGGAGGTTGACAAAACGGTGGCGGCGTGCTATAATGAACCGTAAGGAATCAACAAAGTGCGGCACGCGCCGCGGAAAAGGAAGGCAAGCATGGCTCATCCGATCTCCCATTTCAAAACCATCACGCGTCACCGACATTGTGTGATCCGCCATTGCTTTCGGGCGGGCATCGGCCTGCAGGGGCTGCTGCACGACCTTTCCAAGTATTCCCCAACGGAATTTCTGCCCGGCGCAAAATACTATCAGGGGCACCGCAGTCCAAATGAGCGAGAGCGGGAGCTCTACGGCTACTCGCTGGCCTGGATGCACCACAAGGGCAGAAACCGCCATCATTTGGAATATTGGAACGATCTGAATCCGGCCACCAAGCGCTATGAGCCGGTGCGGATGCCCATGCGCTTCGTGAAGGAGATGTTCTGCGATCGCGTGGCGGCCAGTAAGATCTATCAGGGAAAGAACTATTGCGACGGGCATCCGCTGGCCTACTATCTGCGCGGCGATGCGCGCTCCAAAATGCACCCGGACACGGCCGATCTGCTGGAGGGCTGGCTGAGGATGCTGGCAGAGCAGGGAGAAGCGGCGGCGTTTGCGCATCTGAGA
>JAZRCQ010000026.1:0-1801 GCA_045659845.1 Eubacteriales bacterium | reverse complement strand
GTTTCGTTGCGCTTACGCCAAAAGCCCCTCGATCAGCTCCTCCAGCGCGCTTTCCTCGCAGGAGGAGCGCAGGATCACGTCGGCCGCCGCCTTGGCTCCCGCAGAGGCATTTGCCACCGCATAGCCAACGGCCGCCTCGCGAAGCATGGAGACGTCGTTTTCGTTGTCGCCAACGGCATAGATCCGATCGCGGGAAATGCCCAGCAGATCGGCCAGACGAAGCATCACGTTGCCCTTGCAGGAGCCCTTCGGAAGGATCTCATAGAGCATGGCCGCAGAGCGAACGAAATCAAATTTTTCCCATAGCGGATGCTCCCGCAGAAGCGCCTCCAGCTCGGTGATGCGATGGCTCTCATCGCCCATCAGCACCTTTGCCACGGGGGCACCGAAGCCCTCAAAGCCGCCGAGCTCGCAAACGAGCTTTTCCTGCCGCAGATGCTCGGCAAGCACGTCGTTGATGTGTTCACATCGGTTGTAGTGGAAGCCGCACACCTCGATGCCAACGCTCGGGCAACGCTCCTTCACGAGGCGAACCAGCTCGGCGGCGTCGGGATCGATCTCGTATTGCCAGAGATATTCCTTCGTTTTCACGTCGAAGATCCCGCCTCCGTTGAGGCATCCGACGGGCACCTCGGGCACGTATTGCTCCAGCACGGGGCCCAGGCCGTGGGGCACTCGCCCCGTGACGAAGGTGAAGATCCCACCCGCCTCGGTGAAGCGGCGGATAGCCGCCAGATTGCGAGGGGAGATCCGTTTTTCAGAATCCAGCAGCGTGTCGTCCAGATCCGATACCAGTAGATATCCCTTCAGGCTTTTCATGCTCACCTCACACGCGGAACATCATATCCCCATAGGTGGGAACGGGCCAGAGCTTGGAGGCGGTGAGCGTTTCCATTTCGTCCACGGCGGCTCTTAGCTCACCCATCACGGGCAGGACCTCATCGCAATAGCAGGACGCTCTCGCCTTCACGTCGGCGGTGGCGGCGGCGCGCGTCTCGGCATCCTTGAGGCGGCCGATGGCATCGTAGGCCTGCTCAACAAGCTTGGAAAGGCGGCAGATGATATCCTGCTCCACCGCGCAGGAGATCCCCTCGCAAACGGCGCGCTTCTTGGCGGCGGCATCGGCGATGGAGGCAACGTAGGTCTCCACGGCGGGGATATAGTCGCGGGAGGCCATCACGATCATGGTGAGCGCCTCAATGTTGATGATCTTGGCGTAGTTTTCAAAGAAGATCTCTTCTCTGGATCGCATCTCGGCCTCGTTCATCACGCCGAAGGAGGTGAAGAGCTCCACGTTCTTTTGCTCCATGAAGGCGGAATAGGCATCCACGGTGGTTTTGAGATTGCGCAGACCGCGGCGTTCGGCCTCGGCCTCCCATTCTGCGGAATAGCCGTTGCCGTCGAAGAGGATCCTGCGGTGACGCTGGAAGGTCTCCTTGATCACCTTGGCAATGGCGCGGTCGCGATCCTCGGCCTGCTCGATCTCATCGGCAAACTGACGGAAGGACTCGGCCACGGCGGTGTTCAGCACGGTGTTGGGGAAGGCGATATTCTGAGAGGAGCCCGGCATGCGGAACTCAAACTTATTGCCCGTGAAGGCAAGCGGCGAGGTTCTGTTGCGGTCGGTGGTGTCCTTTCGGAACACGGGAACGGTGGGAATGCCCAGATCCATCATAGCCTTTTTCTTGCCATGATAAGCCGTGCCTCCAACGATGGAATCGATAATGGTGTTCAGCTCCTCGCCAACGAACACGGAGATAATGGCCGGAGGTGCCTCGTTTGCGCCGAGACGGTGGTCGTT
>JAZRCQ010000025.1:0-7557 GCA_045659845.1 Eubacteriales bacterium | reverse complement strand
ACAGCAAGATCTATGACATTGTCAAGGAGCTGCGGGAATACGGGATCGAGCCGATCATCGCAGATCCCACTGCCGATGCGGCAGAGGCTCTGCAACTCTATGGCGTGGAGTTCGTGGATATGGCAAGCATCAGCGGCATGGATGCGGTGGTGCTGGCAGTTGCACATAACGAGTTTGCGGGCTTTACCATGAGCGAAATAGATCGTTTCTTTGACAACGGTCAGAAGATCCTGCTGGATATCAAGGGACTGCTTGACAGAAAGGCATACGAAAACGCAGGATATTTGTACTGGAGACTGTAATTATGGGATATAAGCATTTGGTTTTTCCAAAGGAGTCTAAATTTCTCGTCACGGGAGGCGCGGGCTTTATCGGCTCCAACCTTTGTGAGGCGATTTTGAAGCTTGGTTATCGTGTCAGGTGTTTGGATGATCTTTCCACGGGTAAGCAAGCAAACGTGAATCTGTTTGCGGGCAACCCTAATTATGAATTCATCAAGGGAGACATCAAGGATTTTGATGTTTGCCTGAAGGCCACCGAGGGGGTGGACTATGTTCTGAACCAAGCGGCGTGGGGGAGTGTTCCTCGCTCGATTGAAATGCCCCTGTTTTACTGTGCCAACAATATTCAGGGCACTCTGAATATGCTGGAGGCATCCAGACAAAACAGTGTGAAGAAATTCGTTTATGCCTCCAGCTCCTCGGTCTACGGCGACGAGCCCAATCTGCCTAAATCTGAGGGCAGAGAAGGGAATCTCTTGTCTCCTTACGCGTTGACCAAGCGTTGCGACGAGGAATGGGCAAAACAATACACCATGCACTACGGGCTGGACACCTATGGCCTTCGCTATTTCAACGTTTTCGGGCGCCGACAGGATCCAAACGGAGCCTATGCCGCGGTAATCCCCAAATTCATCAAAATGCTCCTGAACGACGAGCAGCCCACCATCAACGGTGATGGCAAGCAGAGCCGAGATTTTACGTATATCGAAAACGTGATCGAGGCAAATCTCAAGGCCTGTCTTGCTCCTCATGAGGCGGCGGGCGAGGCATTCAACGTCGCCTACGGCGGGCGGGAGTTCCTGATCGATATCTATTATAGCCTGACAAAAGCGTTGGGCAAGGACATTACCCCTAACTTCGGCCCTGATAGAAAGGGAGATATCAAGCATAGCAATGCGGATATTTCCAAGGCGAAACGGTTGCTGGGGTATGATCCCGACTACGATTTCGCCTCGGGCCTTGCCGAAGCGATCGAATGGTACAAGGAGAATCTTTAATGGAAGCAGTTGCCGCAAGCACAAGAAAACAGATCAATCTTTTGGATCGCAGGTATAGCCCCAAATACGTGGTGCTTATCTGCGCCCTGTTTGCAGTGCTGATTTTTGCGCGTGCGATCAATGACGTTGCCTTCTATGCATTTGCGGGTGTCAGCGCCGTGGTATTCGCCATCAGCAATATCGGACATTGCATATCCTTTCTGTTTTTTCTGTTGCCTTTTGCAACCATCCTCAAGCAGGATCCCGACGGAATGAGCTTCTTTACGCTGCTGTTCTTTTTGGTGATTCTGAAAATGGTCATTTTCCATCGCAGGATCGATGTCCGACTGCTGATCGTTGTGGTGTTTTTCACAGCGTATAATCTCATTGTCTCCGGAATGGGGGAGCTCACAACCGCAGTTACTATGGCGGCGGGCATCCTGATGCTCTACTATCTGCGGAACGATGACGTTGATCTCAACGTAACCTCTGCGGTGGTAACGTATTCGGTTGGCATTGTGCTTTCCTCCGTTTTGGCGCTGTTCCGTGAGGTGCTTCCCATCATCAACACCTTTGTAAACGAATCGATGATGCGACTCGATGCCACCGAATATGCCTCCAGATTTTCGGGACTGCATGGAAATCCCAACTATTACACGCTGGATATCATCGTTGCCCTTTCGGCCGTCATCGTTTTGATGTACTACAAAAAAAACACGCAAAAGCTGCTCACGGTCTTTCTGCTGGCACTATCAATTTTTGGATTGATGTCGGTCAGTAAGTCCTTCCTGTTAACGTGGCTTCTGCTGGTGGTTTGTTGGTTTTTCCTATCGATCAAGCAGGGTATGGGCAAGCTGGCAAAGTTTATGTTTGTAGTCTTGATCGGTGCGATCGTGACCTACTATTTCGCCTATGACTATATCAACACCTATTTGTTCCGCTTTATTGAGGACTCCTCGGGAACGCTGGAGAGTATCACCACGGGCCGCACCGAGCTTTGGGGCATTTATTTTAAGGAAGCGGTTTCCGACGTGAAGATCTTTTTCTTCGGAAACGGCCTGAACACCATTCTGGACTATCTCGATAAGGGGCCCCACAACACTTATCTGGAGTTTTTGTTTAACTTGGGGGTGGTAGGATCTCTGCTGCTGTTCATTGCGCTCGGCCTCTGCAAGGGACGGGCGAAATTCAAGGGTGCAACCTGGATCCCCGTGATCATGCTGATGATCCGTATGTTCGCTATCGGTATTCTTGCGTACGATAACCTGTGGTTTTATCTTGCGGTTCTGTTGATGCTGGCATATGATCGTCAAAGAGGGCTTGAAAATAACACATCTTCGATTGAGAGGGAATCATGAGTAAAGTTAAAAAGATCATTGGGCTGTGCCTCTATAATGGATTGGCCAAGCACCTTCCTCTGTCTTTTTCCGTCTTCAACATCGGGCAAAAAAAGTTGAGAGCACTATGCGGCAAACTGATCCTTACAAAATGCGGCAAAAACGTGAATATTGAGAAGGGGGCTGTTTTTTCCAGCAAGGTGGAGCTTGGCGATCGCTCCGGAATTGGAGTGGATGCAAACATTACCGGAAGATGCATCATCGGCAATGATGTTATGATGGGACCTCAGTGTATCATTTACACGTGGAACCATAAATTTGACGACATAACCACAACAATGAGAGGCCAAGGGGTGCAGGAAGAAAAGCCCGTTTATATTGGAGACGATGTTTGGATCGGCGGCAGAGTTATTATATTGCCGGGCGTTAAAATTGGAAGTCATTCTATCATCGGTGCAGGTGCTGTTGTAACAAAGGATGTTCCGGAGTGGGCTATTGTTGCAGGCAATCCCGCAACTGTAAAAAAATTTCGGAGAGAAGTATGAGCTTGATAAATCGATTGCGGATCTATAAAAGTATGCGGTCATACCGCAAGAATGCTACGCTTGGAGGAAATCACATCAAGTTTTCTTCAACAGGCAGATGCTTTAATTACTCTGGAGATCGGGAGCGGATCAAGGTTGGTGATCACTCCATGCTCATGGGAAAACTGTATGTTTCTCCCAACGGAAGCATCGAGATCGGGGATCACTTCTATTTGGGAAACAACTCCATGATCGGATCGGAAGCAAGCATACGGATTGGCAACTGCGTGATCATCTCAAACGACGTTTGTATCTATGATAACAACAATCATCCTACGTCTCCCAAGGCGAGAGAAAATATGAGCCTCAATGGCTTTTCCAATGACAATTGGGCATGGCATCATTCTGCGAGTGCTCCCGTTGTGATTGAGGACAACGTCTGGATTGGACAGTATTCCAGCATCCTCAAGGGAGTCACCATCGGAAAGGGTTCCATTGTGGCGACACGGGCGGTGGTAACCAAGGATGTGCCACCCTATACCATTGTTGCGGGAAATCCCGCCAGAGAGGTAAAACGCATTGAGGAGGATTAACTTAGGTGCCATCCTGAAGGGAACATCGGGAGATTCGTTCTTTCTGATTCTGGTTCGCGTGGTCACGCTTGCTTTGGGGATCCTCATTACGCGAGTACTATCGGGGCATTTTTCCCTGCAGGAATACGGAACCTATTCTCAGATCATGCTTCTGGTTTCGACCATCAGTAGTATGACCATGCTGGGAATGATGGACGGAGTCAACTTTTTCTTCTGCAAGGAAAGTGACGAGCAAAAACGCAATACCTATGTTTCCACCATCTTCTTTTTACAGTATGCCGTTAGTGCCATTGTATCTCTGATCGTTTTGGCATGCACAGTGCCGATCTCCAATTATTTCGGCAACGAAGCGCTGAGAGCGTTGATCATCTTTGCAGCCCTTCTGCCGGTTTTGCAAAATTCGATCTCGCTTCTGCAGATCATGTTCATCGCAATCGGAAAGGCGAGGCAGATTGCCCTCCGAAACCTGCTGGTGTCTCTTTTAAAGCTGGCTGCAGTGACGCTTTCCTGCTACGTTTTTGATAACGTGGCTGTCATCTTTTTCTGTCAGGTTATCACAGACGGTCTGCAGGTCGCCTACTTCGTTATTACTCTGCGGAAAAACGATTGCAGGATCAACGTGCTGAAATTCGATAAGTCGCTGATCAAGGAGATCCTGATCTACTGCATTCCCATGGCGATGTTCTCGGTTATCAAATCGCTGAATCGAGACTCCGATAAGTTCGTGATCTCCTTTTTCACGAACACCGAGACGCTGGCGATCTACACCAACGCCTCCAAGCTTCTTCCCTTTGACATTATCATGACCTCCTTCTGCACCGTTCTATTGCCCTATGTCACTCGATATATCGCAAAGCAGAAGCATGAGCAATGTCAAACCTTGTATAAGTCCTTTTTAGAGCTTTCCTATATCGCCACCACCATCCTGACCATGGGAGCGATCTGTGTGGCGCCCCAGCTGATGCGGTTTCTCTATACAGAGAAATACGTTTCCTCGAATTTTGGCCTCACGGTGTTTGTCATCTATCTGCTTGCCGATATCGTGAGCGTGATGAATATCACCATGATCCTCAGCGCGGCGGGCAAGACAAAGACTATCCTGCTTGCCTCCATCGGCCCGTTTTTGGCTAATATCCTGCTGAACGTTCTGCTTTTTTTGGTTCTGGGAGAAATCGGGCCTGCCATTGCCACCCTGACGGTAACGGTGATTCAGGGCATCATCATCCTTTCCCTTAGTGCCAAGGAGCTGAAATCTAATTTCTTTAAAATGTTTAATTTGAAGTATCTGACTTTTTTCGTCCTTCAGATTCTGCTCTGCTCCTCGTTGGCGATTTCCTTGCAGAGGCTTTTGGCAGGGGATCAGGTGCATTACCTGATCATCCTCTTTGCAGTCTACGCTCTTTTCACGGGCGCCTTGCTCCTATCGAATTTCCGTAGGCTACTGAAAAATCTGAAAATCATTAATAGCTGTAAGGCAGAGCGATAACACCTTAGAAAAGGAGACGATCATGGATCAGAAAACAATTCAAATCCTTTTTGCCTTGCTTCGCTCGGCGATCTGCGGAGAAAAGTTATCGGAGGAGATGCGATGCGCATATTCTGCTGAAATGCTTCCGAGCCTGCTGAAGCTGGCTTCCATTCATGACGTTGCACATCTGGCGGCATTTGCGCTGAAGGAAAATGGCCTTCTTACGCCCAATGAGCTTGGCGTGGAGAAGTATATTTTCAAAGCAGTTTATCGCCACGAGCAGATCAAATTTGAATACCAATCCCTGTGCGCCGCGCTGGAAGCGGCGGAGATCCCGTTTCTTCCTTTGAAGGGATCGGTGCTACGAAGCTATTATGCGGAGCCTTGGATGCGAACCAGCTGCGATATCGACGTTTTGGTGCGCGTTGAGGATCTGGAGCGCGCGATCCTTTGCCTCAAGGAAAAGCTGAAATACGAGGAGAAGGAAAGAGCCACGCACGACGTTTCCTTGTTCAGCTCGGGCGGCGTTCACGTGGAGCTTCATTTCGACCTTGTGGAAGAGGGCCGCGCCAACAATGCGATCAACGTTCTGCGCTCTGTTTGGGAGAATACCACTCCTCGAGAGGGATACGCTTATTTCCTGGAAATGAGCGATGCATTCTTCTATTTCTATCATATTGCCCACATGGCAAAGCATTTTGAAACAGGAGGCTGCGGAATCCGTCCGTTTATCGATTTGTGGATTCTGGATCACATGGAGAAAGCCGATCCTGGCGCGCGGGATGCTCTTTTGGAGCAGAGCGGGCTTCTGATCTTTGCGCGCACCTGCCGCTCGCTAAGTGCGGTTTGGATGGGCAATCAACCTGCGTCGGATCTGGATCTGCAGATGCAGAATTTCCTTCTGCATGGCGGCGCCTACGGCTCTGCCGACAATCGTGTGGCTCTGCAGCAAAAGAAGAAGGGCGGCCGCTTTGGATATTTGTGGTCGCGGATCTTTATCCCTTATGAGAAGCTGAAGCGCTATTATCCCGTGCTGGAAAAGCATCGCTGGCTAACGCCTCTGATGCAGATCCGTCGCTGGTTTATGCTCTTCAGCCCCGACATTGCCAAGATGGCAAAGAGGGAACTGAAATCGAACAAAGGCTTGAACAAATCCAAGGCGGACGAGATGCAGATCTTCTTGGATAATATCGGGCTTTAACGGAGTCTGCCAAAGGCTTGATCTCGATACCATAAAAAGCTCCCCCCAAGCGGAAAATCCCCTTGGGGGGAGTGCTTTTGGAAAGCGAGGTTGCACATTGCCGCGCTTTTATTTGCATGGCGGCGATTGCCGCCATGCTTTTTAAAAGGATCGGATCGGTTATCAGCCGAAGAGTTGGTCGTAGCCAACGAAATCTCCGTCGCCGCCGTCGAGGGTGGGAATGGAGGTGGCGATCACGTCGCTCTGATCGATATAAATGATTTCAACGAGAGCATTGGTATAGTTTTTCATAGTTTGTGATCCTCCTTTTATCAGTTTGCAACGGTGTAGCTTGCGGCGGCACCCTCAATTGCGGTTGCGCCTTCAGTTACGGTTACGTAGGGGGTGACGGTGAATTCGGTCACGGTGGCGGGAACGCCGGTCACGATCACGGCGATGAGATAGCCGGTGCCGTAGTTGCCGAGATTCTCAACCTTCACGGTGGAGGCGGTGTCACCGATGGTAGCGTTAACGCTGGTGTAAACGGCCTTAGCGGCAACGGTTGCGGTCTTGTCGGTTCCGCCGATGTTCGCGGTGATCTTCAAACCGGCAGCGGCGTAATCCTTGCTATCCACGTAAGCCAGGAAGCGAACGTCGTAGCCCTCGCCGTTTGCTCTGGTCTGGTAACCGAGGTTCTTTGCGATGTGATTCAGAGCGATCTCGCGAGCGATTGCGGCAAAGCCTGCATCGGAGTAGGTGGTTGCGATCTTTTCCAAAAGCTCAGCGTTGGTGAGCTCGCTGTTGTCGAAGCAGTTGGTGAGAGTTGCGGATTTGTTGAAGCCCCAAACGCTTTCATTTCCAGACTTTGCGGAGAAGGAAGCCATGCAGATCACATTGGTCATGGCAGGTGCCTTAGATGCATATCCAACTGCGCCTCCAGCCTCACCGGAGCCATTTTCGAGAGCGATACCGGTTGCAAGGCAATCTGTGACCGTTGCGGTTTTACCGGTCGAACCGATCAGAATACCTACGCCTGCACTTGCGCCGCCGGATACAGAGATAACAGTAACATCAGCTGCGCAGCGGATCATTTCCAGGCTGCCGGTGCCGCTATCATTTCTGGCAACAATACCGCCTGCATGCTTGGCATCGGTTTTAACCGTTCCGCCGATCACGGTGCAATCGATCACCTTGGTG
>JAZRCQ010000024.1:0-2782 GCA_045659845.1 Eubacteriales bacterium | reverse complement strand
CTTGCGGGCGGAGGCTCTTGCGAGCGTCGCGTCGGCCACCACTCCCAGCGAGGTGCAGAGAGTGGCGGAGGATGCGGCGGCAAAGCTTTATGCTGTTCCCATCAGCTATCTCTTCGGCGGCGAGGATCTGCTCCTCACGGTGTCGAAGGGTGCGCATAAGGATTTCAGAATCTCCTATGCGAGAGTTTCCAATCTTGTCACCATCACCTCTCTCATTGAGCGTGCGGTGGCGGCCGAGAACATTGTGATCGCAGGCGGCACGATCGCCCTCAAGGATGCATCTTCCGTGCTTTCCGCGAAGGACGTGGTTGGCTATTATCAGCTGCAATTAACTCATAGCACGGCTTCCACGCCGAAGCCCGAGGGCCCCTTCACGGTGCGCCTGCTGATCCCGGAGGATCTGCGGGACGAAACGGGACTTGTGGTGGCCTATTACCAGACGGGAACCGATCAGATCACGGTTTTGGATACCGTGAGAGAAGGCAACTATCTGGTGTTTACTGCGGACAGCGTTGCGAATTTTGTCATTTTGGGAGACCACACCGTGGATCTTCGCATCATGCTGGCGGCGCTCTCCGTGATCCTGCTGGCGCAGCTGATCGCCATCGCGTTCCTGCTGATCCGAAGAAAGCAAACGGCTGGAGGAGCAAGATTGAATTCCTTCCTGTTGCCGGCCATGGCTCTTTCGGTGCGCTTCTTCCCGGAGAACACGCTGATGCTCACGCTTGTTTTGGGTGTGGCGGTGATCCTTTTGCAGATCGTTCTGATGGTGCTGCTTCTGAAATCGGACGTGGTTGCCAAGGCGAGACTGTCGGGCAGATTCTATTCTCCCGAGGAGCAGAAAAGGGAAGAGAATGCGCCGGAGCTGACGGCGCTTTCCGAGGAGGACACAGAGGCTCTTCTGGATGCAGAGGAGACCGATGATCCCGATCTTACCTTCGAGCCCTATGTTCCCGAGGAGGAGACGGAGGAGCTGATCTCCGACGAAGCCGCGGAGGAGGAGCTCGAGCCGCAATTGCAAAGCATGGATCCTTCCGAGGAGGCGCCTGCCTCCGAGGAAGAGGACGATAGCACGTTTCTCTTCTGAAAATAGTCGGATCGGTGTCGGATCGGCACCGGTTCGGCGAGAATCAGCGAAAAAAAGCAAAAAAATCTGAAAAAATATTGATTTTTTCAAGGTTTCCCTTGACAAAGGTGAAAAAAAGTTGTAATATAATAGTGTATAGAATGACGAAAAGGAATGGGGATTGTTATGGGACTTACCGACAGCACCTATAAGAGAATCAAGAGCGCCGTAAAAGAGGCGCAGGCAAAAACCGCAGGCAAGGAGCAGGAGCTTTCCGAGGTCGTTTCGGCAACCGAGAAGCTGGTGGCTCATAAGGTCGTGCAGGGCTTCATCAATGAGAAACTGAAAAACTCCGGTGGAGTGGGGAAGATTCTTGGAATTCCCGCAAAGCTGGGCGGCATGGCCGTTCAATGGAATTTGATGGAGAATCTGGCCGGCGCTATCGATCGCTTGCTGGAGGAGAATCCGTCCTCTCTGTCTGAGGAAGTGTCTGAGGAGGTTCTTCCTGTTGAGGAGATCGCCGCAGAGGAGCCTGCAGAGGAGATCGCCGCGGAGGAGCCCGTTGAGGAGCCCGTGGCCGAGGAGCCTGCCGCAGAGGCGATCGCCGTTGTGGAGGAGGCCCCCGTTGCTGTGGACGGAGACGACGAGGATGAGGACGAGGACGACTCTTTGGAGGGGCTGGATCTTGCGTCTCTCAACTTCATCGACGTGATGGAGCAGCCCGAGGTGTATGCAGAGATGAAGGAGCGGGAGGCCAAGGGCGAGGTTCGCCTTGTGAATCGCTTCCGCCGCAGCTTCCGCTCTCGCATGATCCAGTCGCAGGGCGAGGTACAGCAGTATTATTCCGCGTTGAAGAACGCGCTTCTGTCCTATAAGGGCGTGAAGGATCGCACCAGCTGGGATTGCGAGTCCTTTAATAAGGGAAGAGCAAAGGTGGCAAAGATCAATGCCAAGACCAAAACGCTCTATCTCTATCTGGCGCTGAATCCCGAGGATCTGAAGGATACGAAATATTTCTTCGAGGACGTTTCCTCCAAGAAGAAGTACGCCGCAGTTCCCGTTCTGATGAAGATCAAGGGCGAGAGAAAGTTCAAGCACGCGCTGGAGCTGATCGCCAAGCTTTGCGGAGAGCAGATGGAGCTGCCCGCCGTGAAGGACTTCGCAGAGGAGAACTACGTGGTGGATTATCAAACCACCGAGGCGTTGGTTCAGGAGGGCTATATCAAGCAGCTCACCGCGGAGATCCCCGCCGACATCACGGGAGAGATCTCTCTGTTCTGAAAGAAAAGATTTCCGTATTTCGGCGTGATGCTCTCGCAGGAGCATCACGCCGATCTTTTCGCCGATTTTATTTCCCGGAACGTGCGAAATCTGTAGAGAAGTAGGAGAAACTCTGTCCGAGCATGTCTATGCTGACGATGTTTGCAGTACTTGCGGACAGAAAAAACCGATTGCATTGGATACCGTTGGTTATGACGGCAGTGCCGTGACCATCAAGTTCTACCATACCATGGGATCGAGCCTGAGCGGCGTTCTGAATATCTATATCTCAGAGTTCAACGAGTCCTACCCCAACATCGACATCGTGATTGGCTCCCACGATGACGTGCGCGACCGAATCAGCACCGAGATCACCGTTGGCAACCGGCCCCACATCGCTTACGGATAGGGGGGCCTCTGCTCGTCATTCTTTTTGCTGCTCTAAATAAAAAAACG
>JAZRCQ010000023.1:0-11034 GCA_045659845.1 Eubacteriales bacterium | reverse complement strand
GGGAGAACAACTCCGTGAACCCCGATCACTGCCTGTTCGCCTTCCGCGCGATGGGTGCCACCAATCTTTCCTCCTTCCAAGCTGATTTCGTGCTTTCTTGGGATCTCTTTGTCAGTGATGACGACGGATCGGATTTCAATTTCATTTCCTCCAAGGGCGGAAGCTGGAATAAGATCGCCTACATCCTGAAATCCGATACCAACACCACCTCCATCAAGTATTATTCGGTTTCGGAAAATGCTTATAAGACCTCTGAGAAAACCATCAAGCTCGGTGAGTGGAATTCCTATGCTATGATCGTGCATCCCGCTGCCGCCGGTGCCGCCGATGCCACCTACGATCTCTACGTTAACGGTGAGCTTTGGGCAGAGGGCTGCCAGCTGAAATCCGGCGCTGATCGCTTCACGCTGGGCAAGCTGTGCGGAGTGGCCGATCTGCCTGCTCCTGCCGATTGCTATCAGATGATCGACAATATCAAGTGCTATTCGGGAAGCAAGCTTTACAGCGGCGATGCTTTCCGGAATCCCGAGGATACCACGGCGGCCGCCACCGAGCCCAAGCCTCCCGTGGAGATCAAGCCCGGCAATATTTTCGAGCTGACCTTCGACGGTATGCCCGTGGGACAGATCACGAAGGATAGCGGTCACTATGCCGTGGATGCAAATGCCGCCAGATTGGATGGCCTTTATCAGTTCATCGACACCGCCACCGTGATCGCCGAACGGGAAAGCGGCAACAACATGACCAAATTCTCCAAGGCGAAGTATGCCGCAAACCAGATCGCCGACACCTGCCTCTGGCCCTTCAATGGAGTGAGCGGGGTGGATACCTTCGATCAGTACGGCAAGGATCTGGTGCTTTCGTGGGATCTTTTCATCAGCGACCATGATGATGCCGATTTCAATCTGTTTGCGGCGCGAAGCCCCTCCAATGATCGCAAGTGGAATCGCTCCGTGTTTATCAAGGTTCCCGATGCGAGCGGGCAAGGCGCGCTCACCTATAAGAATATGGCAGGGGAGATCGTAACCTCTGAGGCTAAGTTCACCTATGGGCAGTGGAATCGCATCGCCGTTGTGATGCATCAGGCTCCAAGCGGCTCCTATGATGCCTCCTTTGATCTCTACGTCAACGGTGAGCTGATGTTTGAGGGAAGCCAGATGTGGTCGGATACGCAGAGATTCACCATCGGTAAGTTTGTGAATACAAACACCAGCCCCTCCAATTGCTATTTCGCTATTGACAACGTTCGGATGTATGAGGGCGCTCTGCTGGATGCCGACGATGCCGAAAAGGCAGAGCCTCCCGCAACGGATGCAACCACCGAAGCACCCACGCAGGCTCCCACGGAAGCACCCACGGAAGCACCCACCGCGGCTCCAACGGAAGCTCCCACTAAGGCTCCCGAGACTCCAACGGTCGCTCCCACGGAAGCCACCAAGGCTCCCGAAGCTCCCACAGAAGCTCCCACCACCGAGACTCCCGGCACAGCTGACAACACCACAAGCAAGGGCGGATGCGGCGCCACTGTTGTGGTTGGTCTGATCGGCATGATCGCCGTGATCTCGTGCGGTGCGCTTTCCTTGAAGAAAAAGGAAGATTAACGAAAAGAAAGGAAGAAAAACAATGAAAAAAATCATTTCTATTGCTCTGGTTGCCCTGATGCTGGCAACCGCGTGCCTCGTCCCCGTTTCGGCGGAGAATGACACCAAGGTGTATATGGCGGTCGACTTCGATAACTGTCAGGCAGGTGCCACCGTTCCGAAATCCTCCAACAATACCATTTTGGACACCGCCGGAAACATGCTTTACAATGGCTTTAAGTCCTCCGACAGCATCTCCTCCATGGAGAATCGCTATGGTAGCAACAATGCACTCCGCAGCTCGAATAATGGCGGCGCAAACGGCGTTGCCTCCGACCACGGTCTGGAGCTTTACAATGGCATCGACGGTGCAAACAACTTCGGTGAGCTGACCACCGACCTTGTGTTCTCCTATGACGTGTTTATCAGCGGCGACAACGGCAAGGCGATCAGTCTTTTCAACTCCAAGGGCTATAACACTGCCGATACCTTCACGTGGTCCGGCGCAGTTGTGCTCGATAAATTCGATGCAAACGGAACTGCCGCACTTTCCTTTGGCAGCACCAAGTCCACCGTTCGCGTGAACAAGGGCGAGTGGTTCAACGTTGCGATCGTGCTGAAGCACACCAATGATACCACCACCTGCAAGGACGATGTGACCGTTTACGTTAACGGCGAGCTTGCTCTTTCCGGTGCAAATATCTGGAATAAGAGCAGAATGTATAACTTTGCAAAGTTCCAGGGCGGTGCAGCTTGTGTTGAGGATTGCTACATCCTTCTGGACAACATCCGCGTTTACTCCGGCACCGAGCTGAAGAGCGATGCTGAGCTGGGTCTCTCCAAGGGCGCACAATTTGCCGGCGTGCAGGAATCCGCAGTTGACAACGGCGCATTCAACGTTCGCTTCATTTCCGCCATCGATGCTCTTCAGTACGACGGCGTGGGCTTTGATATCACCGCATCCTACACCGAGGGCGGCGTGGCAAAGACCAAGACCGTGAAGAAGACCTACACCGCCGCATACACCAAGATCACCGCTAACACGGGTGCCGGCATCGTGGAATACGCCGCCGAGGATCTGGGCGGACAGTATCTCTATGCGCTGGCTGTGAAGGGCGTTCCTGCCGAGGGCAAGGTAGTGTTCCTCGTGAAGACCTTCAGCGTGGAGGGTTCTGCAGAAACCGTTCAGAGCATCTATGAAGTGACCTACAACAACGGAGCGTTTGTCTCCATCGTTGAGAAATGAGAGGAGAAGTAAAAATGAAAAAGCTGAATTATGAAGCTCCCGTAACCGAGCTGATCCTGCTTGCCGACGACGTGATTCGCACGTCCCTGCAGAATGGCGGCGAAAACCCCGGCGACGAAGTGATCTGGGGCGACCTCTGAAATAAAAAAGATCTCCCCCAAGGCTGATCCCTTGGGGGAGGAAAGGCTCTGAACGCGCATCACGGCTCGACGATATCATCCACCTTGATGCCCGATCGGTAGCAGGCGGGTGTCATGCCCACGTTCTTTCGGAAGAAGGCAACGAATTGGGAGCTTTGCCCGAAGCCGCAATCCATTGCAATGCTGCGGATCTTTTCGTCGGTGTTGCGAAGCAGATGCTTGGCTCGGTCGATGCGAGCATTGAGAAGATATTGCTTTGGTGAATAGCCATAGGCCTCGGTGAAGAGGTGGCGGAAGTGATCATAGGAATATCCAATGCTGGAGGCCAGCTTGTGAAAGTCGATATTCATGGAGAAATTGGATTTAATGTACTGTGCCGTGTAGCCCAGACGCTGATGGGTGTTGCTGTCGGTGTCGGGCGTTTGGTTGTGTCGGAGCATTTTGAGGAGCAGAATGTCGATGCATCGGTTGATGATGCTGTTTCCGTTGTTCAAATTCCGCTTCAGCTCCTTCTCGATCTCCTCAAAGAAAACGAGGTAATCGTTTTCCGTGTCACGGATCACCATGGGTGGAACGGGATTATCGGAATAAAAGCCGGCGCACCAAACCTGCGAGGGCTTGAGATAAAGATCGGTGTGGGGAACCTCGGCGGGAATGAACGCCACCGTGCCCGACGTGATGGGATATTCCTTTCCGTCGATATAGGTTACGCCGTCCGCATTGGCGTAGTAAACGATCTCGCAGCAATCATGCTTATGCATGGGATAGCGATCGGGATCGCGGGCGCGGTTCAGAAAAAAAGAAAAACCTGTGCTTTCCATGGCATCTGCTCCTTTCAAAAGGATAGTTACACTATAACACACAAAAACCGTTTTGTCAAGAAAAGTCGGAAATTTTCCGAAAAAGAAAAGGGAAATATGATGAAAAATCAATATGAGCCTATCATAGTCCATCCGAGGCTCTTCGCATTGGACACCGACATCGGCGTGGATTGCGACGATGCGGGTGCCCTTGCCGTTTTGTTTGGCGCAATGAAAAAGCAACCGCTTCCGCTGGGAGCGATCGTAAGCACCTCTCCTCAGCTTTGGGGATGCGGTGCGGTGGATGCCATTGCCGCCTACTATGGCGTTTCAGTGCCGCTTATCGGAAAGGCTCCCGACAGCCCCTTTTTGGCGGAGCCGCGCTACCACGTTTACGATCGGGTGCTGGCAGAGGAATATTCCGAGCGGTACCGCAAGGGTGAGCTGGCCGTGAGCGACGGCGTGGAAGCCTACGTTCGCCTGCTGGAGAGCGCACCCTCCAAGGGTATGGTGCTGATCTGCGTTGGCCCCCTGCATCTGATCAGCGAGCTTTGGCGCCGCGCGCCGCAGCTGGTTGAGGAAAAGCTGGAGGCGGTGGTCTGCATGGGCGGCGTTTACGATTCCTTTGAGACCTTTGGCCATCGGGAATACAATTTCTTCACCGATGCCGCCGCAACGAAAACCGTGTTTGAGGAGCTTCCGTGCCCCATCTATTGCATTGGTCTGGAGCTGGGGAAGGCCATTCCCGCAGGCTTTGCCGAGGCGGATCACAAAAATCCCGTGAATCGGGCCTACGAGATCCACACCAAGGGGCGCATGATCCGTCCCACCTGGGATCCGCTTACGGTGCTGTTTGCGTTGGAGGGAGAGAGCGATCGCTTTGTGCTTTCCGAGGCGGGAAGAAATGAGATCACCGAGGATGGCTCCAATTTCTTTGTGCCGGACCCCAATGGCAAGCACTTCTACGTGAAGGCGAAAAAGCCCTATGCCGAGCTGATCAATGAGCTGACGGCCTTGATCAACGAGGCGGGATGCACGCCCGCGCTTTGAGCGAGTGCCTAATTTTCCAAAAGGAGAGACCATGAAAAACAACCTGATAAAAAGAATCCTCGCTCTTCTTCTGGCGCTTATGGCGCTCCCCTTGATGGGATGCGATCCCAAAGGGGCTGGGGGGAGTGAGGAAACCACCGCCGCATTAACGGAGGGCACGGGGCAAACGGAAGCGTCTTCCCTGAGTGTGATTGCGGGAGGCGTTTCCTCCTACGTGATCGTGGTGCCGCAGAAGGATGCGGATGCCTTGACCGTTGCTTATGCGCTCCGCACCGCGATCCTGAAATCCACGGGCGTGAAGCTGACGGTGGTGAAGGATAACGCAGAGCCCGCCGAGTGGGAAATTCTCATCGGAAACACCAACCGCCCCGACGGCGCCGCACTCAACGGCGAGGTCATCATGCCCGAGGATTATCGCGTGGGTGTGGTGGGAAAGAGCTTGGTTGTGGCAGGAAAGAGCGAGGCGGCTTTGCAATCCGCAGTGGATCGCCTTTTGCTGGAATGCTGCATCAACGGCTCCTTTACCGTTGCTTCAACCTACACGCTTTCCTTCACGAGAGAATATTTTCAATTGGTGAAGAACGGAGCCAGCGACTACGTGTTCGTGGTGGAGAAGGGCTCCGAGGAAAACTATAATCTTGCATATTATCTGCAGAATCACATCCGAAACACAACGGGCGTCCGCGTGAAGATCGTGTTCGACGATGCCGAGGCACAGTCGCATGAGATTCTGATCGGCGATCCCGATCGTCCCGAAATCGCGCAGGTGCGAAAAGCATTCACCTCGGATTTCGACTTCTACGTTGGAGTGATCGAGGAGAAGCTGGTGGTTTGCGGCAGCACGCAGGGAGCCTTGAAAAAGGCTGTAGAGTGGTTTGCGGACAATCTGCATCCAACAGAGGAGGGCTTCAACGTGGCAGCTGATCTTTCCCATCATTCGAACGAAGTGAATTTTGAGATCCTGGCCAGCCTGATCAACAATAAAACCAATGAAAGCGGTTATCAAGCACTGGCAACGCTGGAAAAATCCACCGTGTATTTTCCAACGGAAAGCTGGTGGTATAGTCACCATGCGGCCTTCAGCATCATCAATGGCGTGATGGTGGCCGTTTGGAGTCAGGGGCGCTTCAACGAAGACGACGTTGGTCAACGCATTGCATATTCCACCAGCACCGATTTTCAGCATTGGACACCCTCCAAGCCCCTTGTGGACACCTGGCAGGGGCAGTATTCGGAAATGGTTTTGGGATGCGCGGGACTTTATAACGACGGCAAGCAGCTGATCGTTTATTTCAATGCAGGAGAATATGAGCCCGAAAAGCTTCGGGAAAACGGCACGCTTCGTCCCGTTGAGGATGGCGTTGGAATCGGCCATGGAAGATGGTATGTTTCCACCATCGACGGCATCCATTGGACGGAGCCGCAGAAGTTGAGCGTTGGCGGCGGCGGACATCAGGGGCCTCAGCCTATGGGCAACGGCGAGCTTCTTTGGGCGGGCGGCTATCGCCATGCCTACACCGATGATCCCACGGGCATCACGTGGGATGGGAACGCCAGCGTGGATCTGGAATACGCCAAGAGCATCGGCGCGGAAATGCTGGTGGAGGGCTCCTTCTTCGTGAAGGACGGCGTGGTGTATATGTTCCACCGAACGGGCACCGACCGTCTCTACGTTGCCTTCAGCACCGACTGGGGACGCACATGGACCGATCCCTACAAAACGAATTTTACCGATGCAAACACGAAATTCATGTTTGGGCAGCTGCCCGACGGTCGGTATTATTGCGTGAGCGATCCCGATCCCGCCGGAAGAGGGCAGAGAACTCCGATGATCCTGCAGATCTCGGAGGACGGACTCAATTGGAATGAACAATATATGCTCGGAAACTCGCCTCACACGCAGAAGATGGATGGAATGTATAAGGGTGGCATCTATGCCTATCCCAATTGCTTCATCAGCGAGGACGGCTATTTTTATGCGATCTATAGCCTTCACAAGGAGGATATCGAAATTCTCCGCTTCAAACTCACCGAGATCGCCAAGTGATCTCATATAAGAAAGGATGAAATCATGAAAAAATTATTATTCCTTTTGCTCGCGCTGGCTATGCTGCTCACGTCGCTTGCAGCCTGCGGTGATGAAACACAGCCGGAAGGGAACACCACAGTCGGAAACGGCGACGGCACTGCCGATCCGATCGTCACGGATCCTCCGATCGTCACCGACGAATGGGGTCGTCCCGTTTTGGAGAGCAGCCTTCCCAAGCTGGATTACAATAATGAATCGGTCACCATCATGATCCGAACGGCAAATCAGCGCCACTTCCTTGGAAATGAATCCACGGATGCCACCATTCTGGAGCAGGCGCTCTTCCGTCGGAACAAGATCGTGGAGGATACGCTCAACGTGCATCTGAACCTTGTTCCGATCACGCAAACCGGCTCCGACACCAGCAGCTACGACAACACCATTCGCGCGGCGCTCACCGGCGCAGGAGAATACGATATCGTCACCTCCTATGCCTTCTATACCCCCGCGCTGGCCATTTCCGGCTGCTTTGCTGATCTGAATAAGATCAAAATGCTGGATATGGAGGCTCTTTGCTGGAACACCACCTTTGCGGAGTCCGTGGCCTATGACGGCGCGCTCTACTTCAACGTTGGTGATTACTCTCTGGACTATCTCCGTCAGATCGTGGGTATCTTCTTCAATAAGAATCTCACGGCCAACGAATTCGGCGATGAGGAGATCTTCTATGACATGGTGAACGATGGCTCCTGGACAATGGCCAATGCAGCCGCGCTCCTCAAGGATCTTTATCGGGATCTGAACACCTCTCAGGTTGCCGACGAAGGAGATTTCTATGGCTTCTACGTTGGCGCAACGTCCTCTCCCTGCGAGGCGTTGGTCACTGGTCTCGGCTTTAACTATACTGTGAAGGCGGACAACGGCGATTATAATATCTTCACGCTGGACACCGCGCTCTCCGACACGGTCGATGCCCTCCATGATTTCATCGAATCCGAGTTTTGCGCTCCTCGCGCGATCTGGAACTGGAGCAAGGGCAGAGATGCCTTCATCAATAAGCAGGCGCTGATGGTGGTGCAAACGCTGGATATGGCCGAAAGCTATGCTAACGTGGACTTCACCTACGGATTCCTGCCGATCTTCAAGCTGGACGAATCGCAAGCCGAATACTGCACCGGTATGGGCGACTCCTTCTCTCTGCAGTGCATCATGGCAAACTCCAAGGATTCGGAGCGCGCAGGTGCGGTTCTTCAGTGCCTCAATGAGGTTTCCTACCGTCGCCTCACGCCCGAGTATTTCGAGATCCTTCTGAAGGGACGTTTCTCCGATGCGCCTCAGGACGTGGAAATGCTGGAGCTGATGAGAAGAACGGTTCGTCTCGATTTCGGTCGCATCTATTCCGTTTGCCTCGATCGCATCACGGGCAACGTGTGGAATAATTTCTGCAATGCCGGTGCAAACTATGCAAATTGGTATAGCTCCAATGCGGACACCTACCGCACCAAGCTGGCCGAGCTGCTGTTCGACCTGAAAAACGGAATCACCGCTGCATAAAAATATCCCTGCGCCCACGGCAAAACTGCCGTGGGCGCGTGCCGTGGATAGAGAAAATGAGCTGAAGCGACCGATTCCAAGTTTTTTTATTAAAAAAGCAAGAAAAACACTTGTTTTACTTCGAAAAAAATGCTATAATGAAGGCAATACAAAGGTATCAGGAGGATCTACCATGGCATTTCAAAGCGTCATACCGCAGCAATGTGAGCTTACCTCCATCGAGGCGGTGCAGGATCATGCGCCCAGCTTGCTTCCCGCAGAGAAAAGCTGGAAGCTTGTGTGGAACGATGAATTCGACGGTGTCGGGCTCGACGAGAGCAAATGGAACTATCGCTTGAATTTTTGGGGCTATCGCTCGCCAGCCTTCACCAAGGAGGGCGTGGAGGTGAGCGAAGGAACGCTCAAGATCAATTTGGTGCGCCACGGCAATGATTTTTCGTCGGCGCATCTGCAAACAGGCGGGCTCACCTTTGATAATCCGCGGGATGACACCTCTAAAAAATTCTGGCCCTTCGGCGCCAAGGATCCCATGAAGTTTATGCACAAATATGGGTTTTATGAAATTCGCTGTCGGTTGCCCAAATGCGATGGTTGGCATGCCGCCTTTTGGCTGCAGGCTCCCGGCATCGGCTCTCATCCCGATCCTGCGGTTGCAGGCGTGGAATGCGATATCATGGAAAACTACCGTCAGCACAAATTCGGCACCATGATCTGCGGAAACGGCTGGGGCGGCTATGGTGCAGAGAGCAAGTGGGCAGGTCATTTTGAATTTCCTTATGAGGAAACAGACGATGGCTGGCATCGCTATTCTGTGGATTGGACGCCCGAGGGTTACACCTTCTATGCCGATGGCAAGCTGATCGGCAGGCAGATGGCTCCCGAGTGCCCTGTGTCGCAGATCGAGCAATTTTTGCTGGTTTCCACCGAGTGCCATGGCTACAATCGGGTATTCAAAAAGCAGGGCGAGGCGGGAGAGGTCACCACGGCAAACGGTTGCTGCTCCGGCGAGCCCGTTGCAGAGCTTTTCGAGGCGGTATTGCCCGATTGCTTTGAGGTGGATTACGTTCGCGTGTTTGATACTGTCTGACGAAAAAGGAGGACAAAGCAATGTCTTTTCAGATCCCGGATAAAAATTTGATTATCGAAACGAGTATTGGCGAGGAGGACGTGGTGTTCTACGACGTTCGCGAGGAGCCCTTCAACGTTTACGGCTTGTATAACTATAAAAACGAGGAACAGTTCAAGCGCCTGCCCGACGAGATCGGGCTCAACGTGAATCCCGGCGTTTCCACGCTCTATCTCAACACCGCAGGCGGCAGAGTTCGCTTCTGCACCGATTCGCAGTACGTTGCCATCAAGGCCGAAATGCCGTCGATGCGGCAGATGACGCACATGGCGTTTGTTGGAAGCGCGGGCTTCGATCTCTATCTGGATTCTCCGGAGGCGGGCATCAGCCGCTTTTTCGGATCCTTCCGCCCCTCGATCCATGCAAAGGAGGGCTTTGAGGCGAAGGTGAAGTTTGCCACGCGGAAGAAAAGATGGATCACCATCAATTTCCCAACGTATAGCCCCGTGAAGAATCTGTTCATCGGTCTGCAAAAGGATGCAAGCGTTGGAAGCGGCGCGCGCTATCGCTCCGAGCTTCCCTTGCTCTACTATGGCTCCTCCATCACGCAGGGCGGATGCTGCTCCCGCCCCGGCAATGCCTATGAGGCGATCATCAGCCGCGATCTGGATCTGGATTTCATCAATCTGGGCTTTTCGGGCAACGGCAAGGCGGAGCAGCTGATTGCCGACTATATGGCAAAGCTGCCGATGCTGGCCTTTATCTGCGACTATGATCACAACGCGCCCAACACGGAGTATCTGCGAAACACCCATTGCAATCTCTATCGCACCATCCGCGAAAAGAATCCCGACTTGCCCTATATCATGGTGAGCCGCCCCGACGATCTCAGCCGCGGCTACGAGCTTCGTCTGAACAATCGCGATGTGGTGATCGACACCTTCCGCTATGCCCGCCAGCAAGGGGATAAGAACGTTTATTATTTGGACGGCTCTGAGATCTTCCGCGGCTACCATGAGGATCAATGCACGGTGGACGGCGTACATCCAAACGACATGGGCTTTGCCCTGATGGCTGAAGCCATTGGATGCGCCATCAGGCAGGCCTTGCTGGAGCCTTATATCTGAATTGAAAAGCTCCGTTCGGAGTCGCCTTTGGGGGATCTCGAACGGAGCTTTTTCAATTTTTCACGGATCGAAGCGGGTTTCGATCACGCGGGAGCAGGAAAGGGGGGAATAGCGCCAATGGGAAAGGTGCAGGCAGCTCTCCCGATCAAGAAAGAAACGAAGTCTTCGGGGCGGAGGCGCGGCGCAGGCATCGGAATCCACCAGCACCAGCTTGATCTTCATGCGCTCCGGCAGGATGCTCTTGATGTAAACGGCGGTTGCTCTTCCGATCATTGTGCGGAGCAGCTCGGCGTGAGCCTCCGAGCGGATCTCGGCAAGGCCTGCGAGATTGGGAGCCAGCTCCACGAACACGCCGTAGCTCTCCACGCTGCGGATCACGCCCGTCACGGTCTGCCCAACAGAGAAGAAGGCGGCGTTTTCCTCCCAAGTGCCGAGCAGCTCC
>JAZRCQ010000022.1:0-6596 GCA_045659845.1 Eubacteriales bacterium | reverse complement strand
CATGAATAGGCTTCGCCATTAATTGCGCCTGCGGGCGCATAAATAAGGTTGGTGTGCAATTCAATTCATGGAGGAGGCGGAACGCCGACGAGAAATCATGATGCGAGCTTGCGAGCATCAATTCATGACGGCAACGCCGTCAAATCATCCTCAAAAATGACGCGTAGCGTCAATTCATGGAGCGAAGCGAGAAATCATGAAGCGAAGTTTCAATTTATGACACGAAGTGTCAAATCATCAAAAAAAGACAAAAGAGATTTTTGAGCGAAACTCGAAACTTCAATTTACATCTGTTTGGTATAACATATCGAAGAAAGGGGATGCCGAAATGTCAAAAAAATCATGCCAAAGAAAAGATAGACGAAACATAGACCGATCAAGCCCCGATCTTTTATCAATACAAAAACAAACAATGAAAAAAGCTTTTCTTGATTATTTGGGTGCTGCGATTATGTTTTTTGTGATGGCTCTCGTTGTTTTTGTAGTTGGCCTTTTAACCGAAGATGCTGCGCATTCAAAACGAATTGTTTTTGGCACTACACCCATTATTCTTGGTTTCACTATTTTTTTCGCTTTTCTTTTTCTTCGTCGATTTATAATCTATACAAAGATAAATAAAATCAAATCTATGAGTGAACAAACCATCGAAATCACTTGCAAAAAGGTGTCGTTTTTAACTCAACCTATATCCAAACATTTCGCCGCAATTATATGTATTGTTTTAACAGATGAAAACGGCAAAAAGTATTATGACATAGTAAATGGGATTTCCGATATTGCCAAGAGAGGTACACGAGCAGAGCTGTTAACCGCAAAAGTCACTCTCAATTGCTATGCGAATACAAACTGTGTAAAAACCTATCGGGTCGATACAGTTAAGGAGTAAAATATACCGTTTGGAGTCCTGACCCACGTCGAATCCGTCGTTTGTCTGACGAGGAAGGAGTACTATGATTTTATTCAGACCTGTTGGCGAAAAAGAAAAAGAACTGATCGAGCAAAGCGGTTTTGCGAAGTTTCCGCCGAGACTTGATTGGCAACCGATTTTTTATCCTGTGCTAAATCAACGCTATGCGGAAGAAATTGCAGGAAAATGGAATACAAAAGATCCCGATTCGGGATATAGAGGGTATATCACTCAATTCGAAATTGATGATGATTATATAGCTTCTTTTACTGTCCAAACTGTTGGTGCTTCTTACCATCAAGAACTATGGATACCTGCGGAAGAACTTGATAATTTTAATAAGCATATTATCGGGAAAATTGAAATAATCAAGGTGTTTACGTAATCTAAAAATATACCTTTTGGAGTTTCCACCCTCGTTTTTGACCGTTTTTGATACCTTTTGGAGTCTTGACCCAAATGGAGCGTTTTGGGTGGCGGTACCAAAACGCTTGCGGGAGCCTGCCGCCGTCAGCGCAGGCAGAAGGAGGTTTTTGCCCTGACTACGGATCGGGGCAGGAACACCCCACCCGATCCGACCTTCCAAAAACTTGCAAAAGTTTTTGAAGGGAGTCCGAGGGAAACTTTTTCCAAAAAGTTCCCCTCGGAAATCCACATATCCACGCTTCTATCTACCCCTTTAGAGTTTTCAGGGTAGCGGCCCCTGAAAACTTGCGGGAGCCTGTTGCCGTCAGCGCAGGCAGAAGGAGATCTGCACTCTGACTTTGCCTTGAGGCAGGAACACCCCACCCGATCCGACCTTCCAAAAACTTGCAAAAGTTTTTGAAGGGAGTCTGAGGGGAACTTTTTCTCAAAAAGTTCCCCTCAGGAATCCACCCCCCCAAAAAAGACTACACCCCATAAAAATTCACGATCCCATCGTAGATCCCGCGGGCGAAGAGCTCGGGGGAGGAGATCATGAGGTTGGCCTCGGCGGGGTTGGAAATGAAGCCCAGCTCCACGAGGACGGCGGGCATTTCGGTTCTGCGGAGGACGTAGAGTCCGGGGCGTGCCTTCATGCCTCGGTTGAGCAGGCCGGTCTCCTCGGAGATACCCTCCAGAATGTCCTCGCCCAATCGGAAGGCGGTGGTTCCGGCGGCATAGGAAAAGGCTTCGGTGCCCCGGGCTTCGGGGAGCGTGGAGGCATTGGTGTGGATGCTCACAAAGGCATCGGCACCCCAGGCGTTGGCATCCTGCACCCGACGCTGCAGGCTGGTGGTGTTTGAGGAGCCCAGCGTGGTGGTTGGCGTGGGGCGGGAGAGCCGCACGTCGAAGGCGCCGTTTTCGCGCAGAAGACGGGCAAGCTCCTCGCCCACGCGGTAGGTGATATCCTGCTCGCGGAGACCGTTTCCCTCCGCGCCGGCGTTGGGATTTTCGGGGTTGTGCCCCTGATCAACGTAAATTTTGATAGCCATAGGTCGCCTCCTTTTTCTTTCAGTTTATGCAAGGGAGAGGAGAGATGACCCGAAAGGAGAAGCATGAGTTCCCTGAAAAAAACGGCGGATGCCGAAAAGAATCAGATCAAGGGCGGAACGCTCTATTTGGTGGCCACGCCCATCGGCAATCTGGCCGATCTTTCCGAGCGCGCGATCAAAACGCTTTCGGAGGTGGATTTTATCGCCGCGGAGGACACGCGCAACTCCATGCGCCTGCTTTCCCATCTGGAGATCCACAAGCCGATGGTGTCCTATTTTGAGCACAACAAAAGAGAGCGCGGCGAGCAGATCGCCGCACGGCTGGAGGCGGGAGAATCCTGCGCGCTGATCACCGATGCGGGCACGCCCGCCATCAGCGATCCCGGGGAGGATCTGGTGGCGCTTTGCGCCGAGCGGGGGATCCCCGTATCCTCCATTCCGGGGGCGGTGGCATCCATCACGGCGCTCACGCTTTCGGGACTGCCTACGGGGAGATTCTGCTTTGAGGGCTTTCTCTCCACCAATAAGGCCGAGCGCAGAGAGCGGCTGGAGGAGCTGAAGAGCGAGCGGAGAACGATGCTCTTCCACGAAGCACCCCACAAGCTCCGCGCCACGCTGGAGGATTTGAGGAAAAGCTTTGGCGAGGAGAGAAGGGTGGCGATCTGCCGCGAGCTGACCAAGCTCAACGAGGAGGTGCTTCGCCTGACGCTGGCAGAGGCTACGCGATATTATGAAGAAAACGAGCCGCGCGGCGAATACGTGCTGGTGGTGGAGGGAGCGGAAAAGACCGAGCTCCGCGCCTTCTGGGACGGCATGACCGTTCCCGCCCACGTGGAGCATTATATCGGACAGGGCATGACGAAGATGGAGGCCATCAAGCAAACGGCCAAGGATAGAGGAGTGCCGAAAAACACAGTCTACCAAGAGGTTTTATAAAAGAACGGCGGAGTCTGAAGCGACTCCGCCGTTTTTCTATGCATTTTATTCGCCGATCTTTTGGCGGTATTCCTCCAGCACGCTCTCGGCCAGACCTGCGCGCTTGATCTTGCGGGAGGCGTTCTTGGGGAACTCCTCGCGGCGGAGCACGAAGGTCTCCATGCGCTTATAGGACTGCACCGTGCCGTTCACCTCGGCCACCGCGCGGCGGAACTCAACGTCGATCTGCTGATCGGTCACGTCCTTGCCGTAGGTCTCCTGCAGGCGCTCGTAGTCGGGATAGAGGATGGCCACGATATCGTAATCCTTCTTCTTGGGATTGATAAAGCCAACCACCACAGCCTCGGCCACGTAGGGCGTGCGGCAGAGGTAGGTCTCCAGCTCCTCGGGGAAGATGTTCTTGCCGTTGGAGGTGACGATCACGTTCTTCTTGCGGCCCGTGATGTGGAGGAAGCCGTTGGCATCCAGATATCCGAGGTCGCCCGTGTAGAACCAGCCGTCCTTGATCACCTCGGCGGTGAGCTCGGGCATCTGATAGTAGCCCATCATGATGTTCTCGCCCTTGTAGCGGATCTCGCCCGTGCCGTCGTCCTGCATATCGTAGATATCCAGCAGAGCGTTGGGGGTGGCGAGGCCGGCGGAGGCATCGTTGTAGAAGGTGTCGCGGTTGAGGGCGGCCAGAGGAGCGCACTCGGTAAGGCCGTAGCCCTGAATGGCGGCGATGCCCAGATCGCGCAGGCCCTGCAGGACCTCGGGATCCACGGCGGCTCCGCCCGAGATCAGCATGCGAAGGTTGCCTCCGAAGCTTTTATGAACGGTGGCAAACAGCTTTTTCTTTGCCGCCATGCGAGCCTTTTCGGTGGGGATGGCGTTGGTCATCTTGATCACCGTCTTCACCTTTTTCTCCAAGCCGTTCTTGCGAATGGTGGACCACACCTTGCGATACATGGTGTCCAGCAGCAAGGGCACGCAGAGCATCATCGTGGGATGCACCTCCTGCATATTCTTGGTGATGTGGCGCAGTCCCTCGGAGAAGGCCACTGTGCAGCCTCTGTAGATCTGGCAGAGGAAGCCGCAGGTGCATTCATAGGCATGGTGCAGGGGCAGCACGGAAAGGAAAATGTCCTTCGGGCCGATATAGACCATGCGGCACATCTCGGAGAGATTGAAGCAGATATTATGGTGGGAGAGCATCACGCCCTTGGAAACGCCGGTGGTTCCCGAGGTGAAAATGAGGGATGCCAGCGCGTTGGGATCGATCACGGCATCGGGATAGGAGGTGTCGCCCTCCTTCATCTTCTTTCGGCCCTCGGCCACGAGGGAGGGGATCTCGTCGAAGGAGATGCGCTCCACGGCGGGATCGATGGCGTTGATCTTTTCCTGATACTTGGAGGAATAGATCACGGCGGCGGCCTCGGAGAGCCTTGCGATGTTAGCGATCTCCTCGGCGGGGATCTCCTTATCCACGGGAACCACGGTGCCAACGCCGCAGATCACGGCCATGTAGGCCGTTACCCAAGCGTAGCAGTTTTCACCCGTGACGATGATGCGCTTGCCGCCCAATCCCTTGGCGAGCAGCTCGGTGCCCAAGCGCTCCACGTCCTTTTTATAGCGGCGGTAGCTGATATGATTGTAAACACCGTCCTCCTTCTGCATGAAAAGAGTCTTTTCACCGTAGGTCTCGGTGCTTTTTTCGAGCATTTGCTTGAGATTTTCATAGATCTCAACGGGGTAATTCTGAAATTTTGCCATTGGAAGGCACCACCTTTCCGATCATCAGATTGCAGTTGATAAATCATTATATCATATTTTCGGTCTGTTTTCAATACATTTATTAAAAAAAGTTAACAATACCCCCGGATCAGAAGCGATCCACGGTGACCACGGTGAAGAAGGAGGGATCGATGCGGCTGATCCGATCGGCCACCAGCTTTTTGATCTCCTCCTCGGTGAGCTTGCATTCAAAGGGGACGGCCACGTCGAAGATGAGATTGGTGTGAGTGGTGCCCGCCACGAAGCGGAAATCGTGGATCTTCATTTCGGCGTTCACCTCTGCCACGGCCTCGGCGACCTGCCTGCGGAGACGGTCCACCTCCTCGTCGTTCGTGACGATCGGATCCATATGGATGGTGGCAAGGATCCCATGCTCGCGGCGGAGCATCTGCTCCAGACTGTCCACGGCATCGTGGGAATCGAATACGTCGGCACTGCCGTCCACCTCCACGTGCAGGGTGGCGATGATGTGGCCGGGGCCGTAGTTATGCACCTCAAGATCGTGGATGCCGAGGACGCCCTCGGTGCTTTCCACGGCCTCGGTGATCTGCCGCACCACCTCCTCGGAGGGAGCGCCGCCCAAAAGGGAATCCTTGGCCTCCAGCAGGATGCGGATGCCGGACACCAGAATGAGGATGGCCACCACCACGCCCATATATGCATCAAGATTGAGGTTGAGGGAGGGGAAGAGGAGCATCACCAGCGTGGAGATGAGGATGGCAGCGGTGGAGAGACAGTCGGAAAAGGCATCGGCGGCGGTGGCGCGCATCACGGCGGAGTCGATCCTTCTGCCGATGGAGCGGTTGAAGAAGCCCAGCCAAAGCTTTGCGCCGATGGAGGCCGCCAGGATCCAAACGGTGATGGTATTCACCGTTGGGGGAGCAGGGTGCAGGATCTTGTCCACCGATTCGGCCAAAAGATCCAGTCCCACGTGCAGGATCAGGAAGGAGACGATGAGCGCGGTGACGTACTCCATGCGGGCATGACCGAAGGGATGATCGCGGTCGGCGGGCTTGGAGGCGATGCGGAAGGAAACGATGGAAAGCAGCTGAGAGCCGGCATCCGAAAGGTTGTTGATGGCGTCGGCGCGGATGGCCACCGAGCCAAACAGCGTGCCAACGGTGAATTTCAGCCCGAAGAGCAGGAAATTCACAAGAATGCCAACGGCGGCCGCCAACGTGCCGTAGGCCTTGCGGACGGTGGGATCGTTGGTCTGCTTATGGTTTTTAATGAAAAGCTTGCAAAGGAAGGATGTCATGTGGATGTACTCCGTTCATTGAATTCGGGATGCTCAGCCCCAATACTTGCGGTCGAGGGAGCGGAATTGGATGGCCTCTGCCACGTGGGCGGCGCGGATCTCCTCGCTTTGCGCCAGATCGGCAATGGTTCTGGCCACGCGCAGGATACGATCGTAGCCGCGGGCGCTCAGACCGAGACGGTCGTAGGCGGCCTTGAGAAGCGCCGAGGCATCGGGGGCGAGGGGGCAGAATTCGCGGATGCCGCGGGAATCCAGCTGTGCATTGCAG
>JAZRCQ010000021.1:0-9801 GCA_045659845.1 Eubacteriales bacterium | reverse complement strand
AAAGCCTCCCTCCGAGAGGGAGGGGGACCGCGTTAGCGGTGGAAGGAGCCTGCGTGACTTTAGGTTTGGATAAATCTTATTGTATCGCGCTCTCCCTCAGTCGCCTACGGCGCCAGCTCCCTCCCGGAGGGAGCCTTTGGGTGCTCGCAACCTTAGGGGTATGGGCTTTGCCCGATGCCTTTGCAAGACAAAGGCGAAACTGGCGATAAAGCATATCGGTAAATACTAATTCTTCTAACTTGATTTTTGGGGGAATACCAATGAAATATCAGCTCCATGATTCTGAGATTGATTCTTTTATTCTTGAAAAAGATTCGATCATTCTTTCATTCCCAAATGGCTTTTATGCTGAGGATATATGATGAATACGACAGCAAGCTAACAAACTCGAAAATGATCCAGCTTAATACAAGCGCGAGCCGGTCAAATATCGAACTGTTCATAACGGACATTCTTGATATAGCCTGTTACGAATGATATAGACGATAGGAGTCATAATCAAATACCAAATCATCGAATAATTAACGCCGACAGACCCTAAAAATCTGTCGGCGTTAATTATTTGGTTACTGCGTATCAACTAAAGAAATTTAATTCGCGATTTCTCCGCTAAGAACATCACGCATTCTCCGTATCGGTTCTTTTTCGTTAAAGCGACAGATAGCGGTCGGCGGCGGCCTGCACGTCCTTGGCCACGCACTCTACCGCATCGCCCGCCACCAAAAGGCGAGCCTCCAGACCGCGCAGAATGCGATCCAGCTCTTCCTCGGCGCGCTTCCACGCCTCCTCCAGCTCCTGCTCTCTCCGCGCATCGCGGGAGGGAAGCGAGGAGCCGATCAGCTCGGCGCATTCCCGCAGAACGGCCGCCGACCGCTCCAGCTGATCCGCCACGCGGGCAAGCTCCTCGGCAAGAGGGGATTCCTCAGCAGAGCAATAGTGCAGTCTTCTCTCGCGCTCGATGCGATCGGCCGCCGCATACGCAGCGCGGGAGATCCGAGCGGAAAAGGGCTCCTTGTTCTTCTTTCCAAAAGGCCACATCTCATTCACCTTTAGCTCAAGGGCTTGGGAAAAGGAAGCTTGCTCGGCGCATCCTCCACGGGAAGCTCTTCTGCGGGAGCGGGCTCCACGGGGATAGGCTCAACAGGTGCGGGCTCCACGGGAGTGGGTTCAACGGGTGCAGGTTCAACGGGTGCAGGCTCAACGGGTGCGGGCTCCGCTGCGGGCGTGGGATCGTCTCCGTTCGGAGAGGGCTTGGAGCCGATGGTGAAGCCATCATCATATTGGAAATAGCCGTATTTCAAATAGTCTCTTGCTCTGTCGGTGATGCTCCGTCCCTTACTGGAAACGGTGAGGAAGCCGATCTTCATGAGGAAGGGCTCATGCTCATCGATCATCACGGACACATCCATATGCAGGCGCGCGGCAATGGCATCGGCCGAAACCGAGCCTCTGGGCTCGCTCGCCACGATATTGAGAAGCCTTCTTTCCGGCTCCTTCATGCCGATCTCATCCAGCCCGCGCTCGCGGAAATACTCCATGGCCATATCCATGGAAACCTCGGTGACACGGCGGATCACGGCCTTGGTGTGCAGGCCCTTCACGATGGCAACGATATCACGCACCGAGCTGCGGCAACGGTTGACACACTCGGTCAGCACCTCAGGCTCGGCCGTCATGCCCATCATGGCCAGCTTGTTCACAAGGATCTTCGTCATTTCCTCGCGGGTGTAGTCCACCATGTGGAAGAGCAGATTGCTGCAGCGATCCTTGATGGTGCCCAGCACGCGATTGTAGTCGGTGGTGGCGCCGATGAAGGTCAGCTCGGGGAAATAGAGGTTGTGTCCCACGCCGTTTGCATCGTGATAGTTGTAAACGCGATCCTGCAGAAGCGTGAGCAGATTGGATTGGATAGAATCGGAGAGCTTGTGGATCTCGTCCATCCCGATGGCAACGGGCTTACCCGATTCGGAAAGGCGGATCATCATTTCCTCGAAGCTGCGCTGAGATCTGACGTCGTTTTTCATGGACGTGCAATCGAAGAACTCATAGGCCACGCCCAGCTCCTTGGCGATCAGCCGCATCAGCGTGGTCTTGCCGAGACCGCAGGTGCCGAACAGCAGGATGTGGTCCAGATGCCGCTTGCCTTGGATCCTCGCCGCCTCCAGCTCCTGCTTCAGGCGGCAAACGATATGCGCCTGACCGATGAACTCATCCAGCGACTGCGGAGCCATTTCGTCGCCCTCCATGGGGATGCCCTGCGCGGCGGGCGCGACGGGAGTCTCGGTAGCGGGTGCGGCGGGAGTCTCGGCGGCAGGAACAGATCCGGCCGCAGGGGGCGTTTTCACGGTCTTTGCCGAGAGCGAGGGGGCGGAAGCGGCAGGCTCCTCCAGATGCGCCACGGGAGCCTCCACGGGCTCCTCGGGCAGCTCCGCGCGGCGAATGGTGGCCTTGCCGCCGGCAACGTCGCTGAAGCTGACGCCCTTGCCGTTGCCCAGCCCGAAGAAGGCGGCCACGGTGGCATGGCAGAAGCCCTGCCGATTCAGGATCTCGATGACGTTGTCGATGCTCTCAAACAGATTGCGGCACATGGCGCGCTCCATATAAACCTTGCTCTCTCCGTAAAGCTCCTTGCAGTGGGCGGAAATGCCGCCCAGCAGCTCGGCCGCCTCCTGCGCTCTGGCAGGAGAGGCCTCCTTGGCGATCTCTCGCGCGGCAACGAACAGGGATCTGAGCTCCGATAAGGTTTTCATAGTTCCAACACCTTTCTTAAATGCGTTTGCACGTTAGTTGCGTTAGTTACGTTAGTTGCGTTAGTTGCGTTAATTACGATTGTTACGATAGTTGCACGGTGAATGCACGGGCTCTCAGAGCTTCAAGCCGTGCTTCTCCGACCATTCCCGCAGAAGCGCACGGATCTTCTCCACGGGGGTGGCAAAGGCAATGCCTCTGGCCTTGGAGCCGCCGCCCTCCTCCTGCCTTGCGCGGTGGATGGCGATGCATTCTCCCCGACGGTTGAGCAGGGGAGAGCCGCTGTCGCCGCTGTTGGTGAGCGCGGAATACACCAGCTCACTGCCCTTGCGCGAATCGGGGAACTTCACGATCCCCGCCACGGGGGCAAGGCCGTGGTCGAAGGCGTTTCCGATGATCATGCAGGAGGAGCCCACGCGGATCTTGAAATCCGAGGCCGCCAGCGGGATCACGGGAATGGGCTTTTTGGTCTTCTTCTTGATCCGCAGAAGAGCCACGTCCAGATTTTTATCGGCATCCACCAGCTCGGCGGCACCGTAAAGCGCCTCGTCGCCCGAAATAAAGCTGATATCGTCGCAGAAGGAGCCGCCCTCGTAGACCACGTGGTGATTGGTGAGCAGATAGCCCTCGGAGGAGATGAAGAATCCCGTTCCCGCCGAGCAATCGGCATGGATCACCACCGTTGCCGGCAGATATTTTTCAAAGAGATCCGCCTGCCAATCCTCGCCGGAAAGCAGGGGCACGTCGTTTTGCAGAGGCAGCTCCGCAGGGCGCTCGGGGGCGTGATCGGCGGCAGGAGGCGGCACGGAAACGGGCCTTGCCGGCGCGGCAGCGGGGGGCTCCATCATGGGAAGCACACCGCCGAGCCCGCCCGCAAGAGGAGACTCCTTCGGAGCCGCCTTGGGAATTGCCTTGGGAGGAGCCTTGGGCGCTTCCTTGGGAGCTGCCTTGGGAGTTTCCTTAGGAGCTGCCTTCGGCTTTTCCGAAGCAAGCGGATCGATCTCGCCGCGCAGCATTTTTCTCACGCGGTCGGAAAGCCCCTCCTTCATGATCCAGGCGGCAATATATTCAAATTTTTCGGCCTCGCGACGCACGGTCGCTCTCTGCATATAGGAGGTGAGCTCCTCCGCCATTTGCCGCAGCGTTTTTACGTAGGCAATGGCGCTCAGCATCGCGCCGTTGCGGTTTCCTGCCGCCGCCGCGCGATCCAATTCACTCCGATAATACTCTATGGCCTGCTGATAGCCCATGATTTCCGTTCCTTTCCCTTTTTTGCCGCTTCACGGAGGAAGCGGGAAGACGATGCTCGCTCCTCCCGCTTCCTCCGCCATCGTCGCGGCGGGTCGATCCTTATTTTTCCTTTGCCTTCCAGGCGTCGTATTCGCCCTTGAGGTAGCTCAGGTCGTATTTCTTTTCAAACAGTCGCTTCACCGCTCCGCTCTCATAGCCCTGCACCCAGAACCATTCCTCCTCATACCACTCCATGTTCTCCACGCGCATTTCGGGATCCTCGCGCCTCCGCTCACTGTTTGCATACACGGCGCTCACCAAATACTCCAGCTTGAAGCGGATGTACTCGGCGTCGTAGGCCATGTTGTTTTTGTAAGCATCGAACTGCATCAGGGATTCCACGGTGTTGGAGTTGATGTAGCGGGCGAACACCGACTCGAAGTCGGCGCGGGTGACGCAATCGCTCACGTTCTCCTTGCGGCCTCTCGCCACGATCTCACGCTTGAGAGGCAGGCTTGCCGCCTGACGGCAGATGGCCTTGATGTCGGCACCGGCATAACCCTCGGTGCGCTCCACCAGCCAATCCATGGAAACGTCGGGGCTCAGAGGGATATCGCATCTGCCCTTCACGCGCTCATCCTTGCCCAGCGCCAGGCTGAGCAGCTGCAAGCGCGCCTTTTTATCGGGCAGGGGGATATAGATTTGCGTATCGAAGCGGCCGCCTCTCTTCACGGCACTGTCCAGCGCCCAAGGGCGGTTGGTGGCCGCGATGATGATGCGAACCTGACCGGGCTTGGCCTTGGAGGCAAAGCCGTCCATGCAGGTGAGGAGCGTGGTGAGCTGCTCCTTGGTGTGGCGGGAATCGTCGCCCTCACGGGTGGAGGCAATGGCATCGATCTCATCGAAGAAGATGATGCAACGATCCAGCTTGGAGGCCTGATCGAAGGTCTCATAGATGATCTTGGCACCGTCGCCAACGAGGGAGGCCATCACGTCCTTGATCTGCACCACGGCGATCTTGCATTTCAGATGACCTGCCAGACACTTCACGGCGTGGGTCTTACCCGTGCCGGGAGGGCCGTACATCATCACCTGCACACAGCGCTCGTCGCCGCGATACTTTCTGTAGATATCCGCATAGGCGGGATCCATGGGCGCCATCACGTTCACGATGAACTCGTCCTTCACCTCCTGCAGACCGGCAATGTCGGCCAGCGTGAGATTGGGAATGGGCGCACCAAACCAATCGGTGGACTTGATCTTATCCTCGGATCTGGCCGACTGTCCGCTCCCCGCCTTGGCCACGGGCTTGGCGGTGGGGTTTGCCAGATACTGGCGCAGGGGAGGCAGGATCCGCTGGCAATAGGCCTTGGTGTTTTCGTTGCCGCCCTCCTTGGAAAGCTCAAACTCCGCATCCTTCACGGCGCGGGTGGCCATGTCCACGGCCAGCTCCACGTTGCCCGCATCGCGGGCCTGATTATATTGCTTGACGTAATCGTTGATCCGTTCGTAAGCCGAAATCATGACTGCCTCCGCGATCACTTATTTCTCTCGTCGTCCAGCATGGCGGCGATATCCGCAACGTTTGCGAAGTCGGAATTGGTGACGGCGGCGGGAGCATCGGCAGGAACGGCGGCAGCGGCGGCGGTGTCTCTTGCCAGACGTGCCTCCAGCGACTTCTTTCTCTCCTCCACGCGAACCTTGAACTTGGGATCGTTCTTTTGCAGAGGCTCGCCGAAGAGATTCTGATACACTGCGGAATTCTTGTCGGCCTTCCAGCTCTGGCGCAGAGCGCGGAACTGCTCTCTGCCGGAGGCGATGGAGTTCATCACGTCGGAGAGGTTCTTGCCGATCTTGGAAACGTCGATGGTTCTGGCGAAGATGCTCTTGCAGCCTGCCAGCGTTTCGGCCAGGGAGGAGATGGTCTTCATCGCCTGCGCGGCCTTGGTCTCCATCACGATACGGGTTTCAATGATGGAAAGCTGATCGTTGAAGTCCTCGATCTCGGTGATGGTTTCAATGATCTCGTTGGCAAGCTCATCCTTGCCCTCCTTGGCGGCGATATATGCCATGTCATCGTAAACGTTGATCAGCTCAGAAAGGCCCTTTCTCTGCGCCTGCAGATCCTCGATGGCTTGTGCCACGCGGCGACGCTCCTGCTCCTCCTGCTTCTGTGCCTTAAACTTCTTTTCGATTTCTCTCTGCTCTCTGGTTTTCATATTCAAATCCTCCGTTTTTATATGGTTGAAACTGTGAATCTCGGTCAGGCGCGGATCTCGCGATCGGCGTCGTTTGTCTCGGTATCGGTCACGGGGAGTGCGGCATCGGTGGGAAGCTCGGCCTCTCCGAAGATGCCCTTGAGGATATCGTCCTCCTCCGAAACGGCGGTCAGCACGCTATCGGTCACGCCGGTGCGGCGGTTGATCTCCTTCATGGTCTCCTCAAACACCTTCTTGCGGCTCTCATCGGCCTCCACGCGATCCATGATCTTCTTCACGATGGTGGCGATCAGCACCAGCACCAGCTCGAAGTCCTCGCCGTTTTCGGATTCGATGCCCCGCAGGATCTTATGCTCGGGGATCACGCGGATCACGTAGCGATACCAGCCAAGGGTGATGCAGCCCTCCATGCGAAGCTCCAGATCCTCGATGGCATCGTAGATGTTTTTCATCTGCTTATAGATGGTCTGGTTGAAGCCGAGGGCTTTATTCTTGCTCTTGATCTCCGTCGCCATCTGACGGATCTCCGCGCTATCCTGCTTGCCGGTGAGCTCGGCCATCTTTCGGATGTTCTGCGTGATCTCTGCAATGTCCTTTTCGGTTTTTGCATTCTTCTCGGAGAGGTTCTTCAGCTTTCCCTCCACCATCTGGCGGCAAGCCGTGGCCGTGGAAAGCTCGCTCTCCGCCTTCACCTTCAGACGGGCGCGTTTCTTAACGTAGAAGCCTGTGATCATGTTCGTTCTCCTTTATGTTTCATAATAAATTTCGGTTTTACGCTTGGCGTTCGGCTGATGCCTGCCCGCCTGCTCCACGAGGATGCTCCGCAGCTCCAGACGATGCTCCCGCAGCAAGCGGCGCACGTCCTCGCGCTCGCCCATGGCCTTCAGCCCCTGCCGAAGCCCCTCCTCGCCGCTCTCGGCGGCGATCTCCCTCATGATCTCTGCCAACCGCTCCCGAAGGAAGGGAGCAAAGCCCTTCAGCTCATCGGATTCGTTGAAATAGGATTCATAGAGATAGAAGATCTCGCCCTCGCGAACGTAGGGAAGTCCCCGCCCCGTGAAGCTTGCTTCATTCACGTTCATGCGGGAAACGGTGGCAACGCCGTTGGCAAACAGACCGTCCTCGGTGCAAAAGCCCCAGGGGATCTGCAGATCTCCCACGCGGATGCACCAATGGGTGCCGTCCTGCTCGTGGAAGGTGTAATCAGGGTGGCGCGCCCGTGCCTCCGCAAAGGGATGCTCGCTGTAGGCCGCCACGAAGCCGCGACCGTTCATCACGGTAACCGCTCGCTTTCGTTTGCTCCAAAAGGGCATTTTCCTCGTTCCTTTCCTTTTGATATCCCCATTATACACCATTTTCTCCAATTTGTCAAACCGAAAAGTATCATTTTTTGAAGCTTTTCGCAAGTTTTTCCACCGTCACAGGCGTTTTCCTCTCTCTTTCGGCGGATGCTATGATTATACACCCTTTCGCGCCGCCTGTCAAACCGATCTGCCTCCTTTTTTGAGACATTTCGGAAAAAGGATAAACCGGAAGGCAAACGGCAAAGCGGGCGCACGGAGTTTCTCTCCGTGCGCCCCCCTTCTCAGTCGATCTGATAGAAGCTCTTGATATAGTCCTCCGGATTCTCGCGGAAGAATTCCTCCTGCCGAAGCAGAAATCCCGCATCGGGGCGCGGTCCTGCGGCCACCAGTCGGCCTGCCTCATCCAGCAGCAGATACATTCTCTCCGCCAGCTCCCAAGGAAGTCCCGCTCCTCCGCGCTTGACCGCCTTCTCCAGCTCGGCCTCCTCCGTGGCAGAGCAAAATCCCTTTGCCACCAGCACGGCGCCGAGCACCACGGCCGTATCCGAGGAAAGCTTCTCCGTGGGGCCTGCCTCCGCCAGCGTATGCTCCCGCATCAGCGGCGCCGACGATGCCCCCGAGGCATCGTCCATCAGGATCACGGAGGGACGATAGGGATCGCGCCACCAGCCGCCATCCCGCAGGGAGGCGATGAGATGCTCCCGCAGGGGCGCAATACGCGACGTTCCGCCCGTGAGCAAAACGTGGTCCAGCTCCCGCGGATGCAGGCCGCCTGCCTCCAGATAGCCCAACACCACGCTGGACAATCGGCGATAGATCCTTCGGATGCCGATGGAGCCGTCGCCGCTCATGGAAAGGCGCACGCAGCTCTCCTCCTGCTCGGGAACGGAGTGATAGGTCAGGCGCACGCGCCCCTTGCCGTTGGCCGAGGTCTTCAGCACCCGCTCCACCGTGCGGCTTTCCCAATCGCCGCCCGAAAACAGCTCGCACTTTGCCGCCTCCAGCACGGGATCATAGCCGAACCTGCCGTAGCAGGCATCGCAAAGCTCCTCGGTGATGGCCTTTCCCATGCCGATCACGGGGCGATCCGAGCTGGCCGACCGCTGCAACGGACGCGCTAAGATCCGTCGCTCCATGCGGGCCAGCCGCACCAGCGAAAGATCCGCCGTGTGTCCGCCCAGATCCATCACCAGAACGTTCTGCCCGTTCTTCACCCGATCGGCCGCACCGCATCCCCGCTCGGCGGCATATGCCAGCGCATAGGCATCCAGCAAAGGCTCGGACACGGCCGTGATGCGGGAGGGCGCAACGCCGAAGATCTCGGAGAGGATCTCACGAAACTCCTTGCAGAACAGCTCTACGCCCGTTTTTTCATAATAGGCGGGGTGGCCGAAGCAAATGCCCTTCACCTGCGAAAAATCGTAGGGCACCTCTCGCGTCACCCGTCCCGTGGCAGGATCCCGCTCTCCGTAGAGGCAGGTGTCCAAACGGCGGCGCAGCTCCAGAAAGAAGCTGCGAACGTTCTCTGCTCCGTTGGTCTCCAGCAACCGCTCCTTGAGGCTGCTTGCCTCATCGGAAAGCCGACCGATCTCAAGCTTGCTCCGCTCAAGCTGCTCCAGAAGCGCTCGCTCCTCCTCGGGGCGCTCGGTGGCCAAAAGTCTCCCTCTCGCCGCTCTCGTCTGCTCCTCCAGCGCGCGCGCCTGCCGAAGCTTTTCCTCCAGCACCGTTTTGAACTGCACGCCGCTCTCCTCGTCGGAAAAGAGGATGGGCTCGGCAACGCCCTCTGCGTAGGCGGCCACCAGCGTGTTGCTGCTGCCGAAATCGATGCCGAGATATTCGATCTGCTTTGCCCGCATTCTCAATCTTCCTTTCTCATGCCGTCCCGAAGAGCGTTTGCCGCCTCCTCAAGCTGTTGGTTCAGATAGTCGGCGTTGTCGCCTCCTGCGGCCTCCTCCAGCGTTTTCACGGCGGCCGTCATGGTTTTTCTCAGCGTGCGGATCTCCTGCTTGAGCTTGGCATAAAGCTCGTCCTCGGCGGGAGCCGCCTGCTTCTTTGCCTTTTCTGCGGCCTCTGCCTGCTCCTTCTCGGCCAGCGTCGCCTCCAGCTCGGCAATGCGATGGGCATCCCGCGCGGTCTGCTTTTTCAGCTCCTCCGCGCAGGCCTCCAGCGCCTCGGCCTCAGCCACCAGCTGCTCCGCCCGCGCCTGCAGCTCCGCCACTTTCGCGGCATCGTCCTTTTCCTGCCGCAAATGCTTCTCAAGAGCCTTTTCCAGCTCCGCTCTTTCCTTCTCCAGCGCAAAG
>JAZRCQ010000020.1:0-2614 GCA_045659845.1 Eubacteriales bacterium | reverse complement strand
CGTGTCACCCTTTGCGGGTGACACGCCGTTTCCTATAATTAAAATCGAGCTGCAGGCGATTGTCTGCAGCTCGATTTTCGGATGATCTTATTTTGCAGCCACAAGCTCTGCGGTGTCCTTTGCGATCATAAGCTCCTCGTTGGTGGGGATGACCAGCATTCTCACCTTGGAGTCGGGCTTGGAAACGTCGAATTCCTCGGAGGTGCGAACGGCCTTCTTGTTCAGCTCCTCGTCGATCTCAAGGCCCAGGAACTTGAGGTTCTCGGCCACTCTTGCGCGGTAGTGGGGGTTGTTCTCGCCGATACCGCCGGCAAACACGATGGCATCAACGCCGCCCATTGCAGCAGCATAGCCGCCAACATACTTGGTGAGCTGATGCACCAGCATGGACTCCACCAGCTGGTAGCGCTTGTTGCCGTTGCGAGCGCCCTCTTCGATGTCGCGGTTGTCGCTGGTCACCTGAGAAACGCCCAGAATACCGGACTTCTTGTTCATGATGTGGTCGATCTGATCGGGCGTCAGGTTCTCCTTCTTCATCAGCAGGGGAACGATGGCAGGGTCGATAGAGCCGCAACGAGTGCCCATGATGATGCCCTCCAGAGGCGTGAGGCCCATGGTGGTGTCGTAGCACTTGCCGCCCTTCACGGCCGCGATGGAGGAGCCGTTGCCCAGATGGCAGGTGACAACGCGAAGATCCTTCACGTCCTTCTTATCCTTCATCATCTCGGCGGCGCGCATGGAAATATAGCGATGGCTGGTTCCGTGGAAGCCGTAGCGACGGATGCCGTACTTTTCATAGTACTCATAGGGAAGCGCGTAGAGGTAAGCGAAGTCGGGCATGGTCTGATGGAAGCCGGTGTCAAACACGGCAACCTGAGGCACGCCGGGCATCATCTTCTCGCAAGCGCGGATGCCGGTGAGGTTGTGGGGGTTGTGAAGCGGGCCAAGCTCGCAGCACTCCTCGATAGCGGCGATCACCTTTTCATCGATGATCACGGAGCCGGAGAACTTCTCGCCGCCGTGCAGCACGCGATGTCCAACAGCGGAGATCTCGGAAAGGGAGGCGATCACGCCGTTTTCCTTGGAGGTAAGGGTGTCAAGCACGATCTTGATGGCCTCGGCATGGTTGTTCATATGAACGTCCAGCTTATAGTCGTCGCGACCGTCCACCTTCTGCTTGAAGTTACCGCCCTCGATACCGATGCGGTCGGCCATACCCTTGGCCAGCAGGGTTTCGTTCTCCATGTCGATCAGCTGATACTTGATCGAGGAGCTGCCTGCATTGATAACAAGAATTTTCATGATAGAATCTTCCTCCGATTTTTATATTTACTCATATATTATAAATGAAAACCTTCCTAATTGCAATAGATAATGCGAAAAAAGTTTAAAAATTAACAAAAAAAGAAGCACAACCGAAAAACGGTTGCGCTTCTTGGAGCTGGTGATGTGACTCGAACACACGACCTGCTGATTACGAATCAGCTGCACTACCGACTGTGCTACACCAGCCTGCAACGCTCTTTATTATACAAGAAAAAAAGCAATTTGTCAAGATTTTTTTGAAAAGTCATTGGAAAAATTTCAAAAAAAGCGATCCTTGCTTGATTTTTTGCGGAAAGTGTGGTAAAATGGGCGTAGAAATTACCAAACCGAAAGGAAAAGGGAAGATGAATCTTTGGGATCCGAAAACGATTCGGCAGATCATGGCCATGTTTGGCATTAAATTTCATAAGGAGTTTGGGCAGAACTTCCTCACCGATTCCATGGTGATCGAGGATATTGCCGATTCCTGCTCCGAAACGGCCGATTGCACCGTTCTGGAGGTTGGCCCCGGCATCGGCGTGCTGACGCAGGCGCTGGCAGAGCGTTACCGCACCGTGCGGTCGCTGGAGATCGACCGCAATCTGATCCCCGTTTTGAAATACACGCTGGCCGACTATCCCAACGCCACCGTTTACAACGAGGACGTGATGCAGGCCGATCTGGAGGAGCTGCTCCGCGAGGATTTTGCCGCAGGACCGGTGAGCGTTTGCGCCAACCTCCCCTACTATATCACCTCGCCCATTCTCATGAAGCTTCTGGAGAGCCGCCTGCCCTTTGAAAGCATCACCGTGATGGTGCAGGAGGAGGTGGCCGACCGCCTCAGCGCCCGCGCGGGAAGCAAGGACTATGGTGCCATCACCGCCGTGGTGGGCTACTATGGTTATGCCGAGAAGCTGTTTCGCGTGCCTGCCGATCGGTTTGTGCCTGCGCCCAAGGTGAATTCCGCCGTGATCCGCATCACGCTCTGGAAGGAGAAGCCCTGCCGCCCGAAGGACGAGGCCATGCTGTTCCGCGTGATCAAGGCCGCCTTCGGTCAACGCCGCAAAACGCTGGCAAACGCGCTTTCCACGGGCTTCCCCGAATTAACGAGAGAGCAGGTGAAGGAGGCCATTGAGGCCATCGGGCAGGATCCGCAGGTGCGCGGAGAGCGCTTGGACGTGGCGCAGTTCACAAGCCTTGCCAACGTGATCACCGATATGTTGGCCCAATAAGCGGGGCAAAGCCGCTTCTGTTCGTCCCATCCCGAAAGCAAGTCAGAGAAGGCCCCGAGGCTCGCATTTTGCGAGCC
>JAZRCQ010000019.1:0-5728 GCA_045659845.1 Eubacteriales bacterium | reverse complement strand
TTTCTAACTTAAAAATTTTGCGAAATATCGGTTAGAGGCACCGCGTTCCAAAAGGCTCCCCTGTGTAAGGTGGAGCTAACGTTTCACTACTGAAGGGTTGTTTTCTAAGGACTTTTATTTTTTTAAAAGGACAACCCTACCGCCTCGCCAAGCTCGGCACCTCCCCTTACAAAGGGGAGGCTGATTTAGTGAGCGGAGACTTTGAAATTTGGTTTGCTAACTCTAAAATTTTTGCAGATTCTTAGTTAGAGGAATAGCATCACGAAAGGCTCCCCTGTGTAAGGTGGAGCTAACGTTTCACTACTGAAGGGTTGTCCTCTAAGGAGTTAAATCCTTGAAAAAACAACCCTACCGTCTCGCTCCGCGAGCCACCTCCCCTTGCACAGGGGAGGCTGATTTAGAGAGCAAAGACTTGAAAATTCAACCTTCTGACTTCAAAAATCATGCAGAATATTAGTCAAAGGCACTGCATTCCGTAAGGCGCCCCTTTTTAAAGGGGAGCTGTCACCGCAGGTGACTGAAGGGTTGTTTTCTAAGGACTTTTATCCTTTTAAAAGGACAACTCTTCCGTTTGCCGCAAGGCTTCTCCCACTCTTGCAAAGGAAAAGCTGAATACGATAAAAGAGGCGCCTATTTTCACAGGCGCCTCGGGCTTATGAGATTATTCCTCTGCAGGAGTCTCCTCCACGGGGATCTCCTCAACAGGGGTTTCCTCTGCGGGGATCTCCTCCACAGGAGTCTCCTCTACGGGAGTTTCCTCTACGGGGGTTTCCTCTACGGGAGTTTCCTCTACGGGAACTTCCTCTACGGGAATTTCCTCAGCAGGAGCTTCCTCCACGGGAGCTGCATCCTCGTTGACAACGGTTTCAACGTCGGTTGCTTCAACTGCCTCGGTTTCCTCCACGGAGGTTTCCACCAGCGGGATGTAGCCGGCATTGTGCTTCAGGATTCCTGCCTCCACCATTTCTTCAATGGTCATGCGAGGAATTCTGTAGTCGGTCTTTTCGCCCTCCACCTTGGGAAGCGTCATCTGCTCGCCGCACATCATGTTGATCAGCTCCAGAGCATACTTAAACTTTCTGTCGCCCTTGATCTTCATGAGAGTGGGAGTGCTTGCATACTTCTTCTTTGCGGAGACGTTGGTCACGCCGTACTTGGTTCCCTCCAGCGTGGTGGGATCCAGAGCAAGATAGAGATAAAGAGTTTTGGACTTGGCATCCATCTTGGCCACGTGTGCTCTGCCCTTATTGAATGCTTCGTAGTTCCAGCTCATGCGGCCCTTCACGCCCTTGAAGGAGAGAAGCGCGTTCTTGATCTCGGAATAGTAGTCCTGAACGTTGCCCAGCGACTGGGAAAGCTTTGCGCGGAAGCTCTTCTTATAGCGGGAAACGATCTTGATCTCGCCTCTCTGCTCTCTTTCGAGCATTTCGCGATAAGCCTCGGGATTCTCCTTAACGTCGATGAAGGTTGCGGGATCTGCGGTGGGGCCGCCGAATGCGAATGCATCCTCCTCCACGGCTGCGGAGGCTTCCACAGCGTCACCGTCATCGTCGCTATCATTATCGTCGTTATCGTCGTCGTCCTCGTCCTCATCGTCGGACTTTTCTTCTTCAGCGGCTTCTTCAGCGGGAGCTTCCTCTGCAGCCTCCTCGGCCACCTCTTCGGTTGCTTCCTCTGCGGTCTCCTCGGCTGCTTCCTCAACAACCTCCTCAACCACTTCTTCAACCACTTCCTCAACGACCTCTTCGATAACCTCCTCGGAAACCTCAACGGTCTCTTCGGTGGGCTCTACGTCTGCGGTTTCCTCGGTGGCTTCCTCAACCATTTCCTCCACCAGAGCATCCTCGGCGGTTTCCAGCTCAATGGCCTTCACCTCGTCGCTGAGCTCGTTCATGGCTTCGTCAACGGATTCCTGAAGCTCTTCTTCGGTGAGAACAACCTCATCCTCGGCAGGTTCATCATTCAGATCGGCGGCAACGTCGTCCACCATTTCCTCCAGAGCCTGCTCCATATCAACCTCGGGTCTGGGCTCAACCACGATAGGCTCGTGCTCGGGCAGAACGCCGACGTCATCGATCACAATAGGATCATCCTCGCGGGATTCCAGCTTGGTGCGCAGGATCAGTCCCTTGAACACCAGGAACACCAGCAGGGCCAGAACGAGCAGAATGATCAATACGATTCCCAGTACGGTATAGAAGAAGGGAACGGTGTAGTCGGGGGAGATCACAAAGGTGGTCTCGCCCAGGCCGCTGAAATGATCCACCTGATAGTGACCTTCGCCGAGAGTCACGGTGTAGCCCTTGCCGGCGGCGGTGGCGGAAACGAGCGTTCCCGTGGCGCCCTCGTAAACGCAAAGGGTTTCAACGGTGAGAGCATCGCAGCCGGGAGCGATCACTTCATCGATGAGAGGAAGGATCAGGGAGAATTCGTCTCCCTCGGAGGCACCGGTTACGGTGATCTTATAAACCTGATTATAGCGGTTGTTCTTCACAATGTTGGGATAGCCCGCAATGCGAACCACGGTGGCATTCACGTCATCAGAGAAGCCGTTGCGGTTTGCCAGGATCACGGTTCCAACCACCTCGCCTGCCTCGTTGAGAACGGGGAAGCTCTTTTCGGTGCGGAGCACGGTGACCGTTGCCTTCAGCTCGGTAACGTTGCTGCTGCCGCCGCCAATGAGATTGAAGGTGTAGTTTCCAACGGGGAGGGTGGCGACCACCTCAAACACGCCGTAGGCACTGGTGCCGTTGAAGGCAGAGCCGTCGGCCAGCTTATAGGTGATCGCGTTCAGCACCTCTGCGGGGAGGGCTGCGCTTCCCTTCACGGAAACGGTGTAGTTGGTCTTTTCGTCACCCAGCACCACGATGCTGTCCATTCCAACCTCCAGCTTCTTGGGGATGATGGTGAAGGAATAGGAGGTGACCACGTCGTTTTTCAGCACAAAGTTGGGGGACTGCGTCAGCCACTCCAGCTTCAGGGTGTAGTTTCCAACGTTGCCTGCAGTCAGGTTGGCCTGATCGGTGCAGGTCAGCTTGAAGAGGTTGTAGGCGGTGGAGCCTGCATAGGTGCTGAAATCCACGTTGATGGCATCGCCATAGGTGTATTCGGTTTTGGAGGTACCCGTCCACTCGATCTTGTCGATCACAATGGGATTCACCGTCACGTTCACGGTCAGAGGATCTGCCGTGTAGTTGGTGTCGGAGAGGCTCACCGTGAGAGTGGTGGTGAGGCCTGCCGTGCCGGCATCGGCGGCGGTGATGGGAGAGATCTTCAGAGCGGTGTTGTCAACGGGATAAGCCGCGGAGCCGTTGGCCAGCGTGGGGATCTTGTTCAGATCGCTCAGGGCAATGGCAAACTGAGAGCTCTGGGGCTGATAGGTGATTGCAGCGCTCAGCGCGGTGTCGCTCCAGGTCAGCTTCTTGGGGCTGATGGAGGCAGGAACGCTCAGAGAGGTGTTGGATGCATATCTCCATGCGTCCTCGCCCGCGAGTGTGTATGTAACCACGATTGCGGTTGCATCCTTCACGTCGGCGTCGTTGAAGGCGGCGGTCACGTTTTCCAGCTTCACGTCGTGCCCTGCCTCAACACCTGCCAGAGGGGCGGAGGAGAGGGCGACGCCAACCGTTGCGGTGCCGTCGTACACCTTTGTGTAGACACCGTTAACCTTTTCCACTCCGCTGAAGGTGAAGTTGGATTCGGTGACGGTGATGACGGGCTGTGCGGTGTTTTCCGCGGAGGCGGCCACCGTGAACGTGAGAACCAATGCGGCGAGCATCAGAACGGTTACGGCGAGAACGCGCAGAGCCGGTCTTTTCACAGACTTCGTGCGATGATCTTTCATAACACATCATCCTTTCTTAGAAGTTTTCCGTACTGAATATAGTAATATCCTTATATATTATATCATACGCAAAATCCAATGTCAACAGTATTTCATATTTTTTTCGGTGTTTTCCCTTCTTTTTTGAGGATTTCTGCCCGAAAAAAAGCCGCTGAGAGAAGTTTTTTCTTCCCTTTGGAGTTATTTTCCAAAACAGGCAAGCGGCGGCTCCTCTGCCGACGGCGGTTTTTCTTTTTCTGTTTGCCGTTTTTTGATCTGCGTGGTCTCCTTTCCCGACATGCTCCGATCGGCAATGGCGCGTCCTTTTTTTGCTTTTTGCGGCCGAATTGCACCCCGTGCATCGGTTATTTGGCTTTTCGGCGGCGGCAAACGGCAGGCTTCAGACGAAGATCGTTGCTGTTTTGAACGAAAAAGAGAGGCTGAAGGCGGTAGGCTCGGCCTCTTGACCTCTTTGAACTTCATTGTCGGTCATGAGCTTACCCACGCGGTCGAGCAGACGGGCAAGTATGGTGATCTGAAGGATATTCTTCTCACCTACGCCAAGTCGAAGGGCGACTACAGCTGGAGAGTCGAGGCCATCAAGGAAACCTACAAGGGCTTGAAGGACACCGACATCGATTCCGAGATCGTTGCAGACCTTGTTGGTGAGTATATCTTCAGCGACAAGAACTTCGTGGACAATCTCTACAAGAAGAACCGCAACGTCTTCCAGCGGATCTACGATGAGATCAAACGCTTGTGGAGACTTGCCACCGCAGGGAGCCGCGAGAAGCGCGAGCTGGAGATCGCCAAGAACCTCTTTGAGGATGCCATCCGAGAGAACGCCAAGGCAAAGGAGAGCGGAAAGACCGATTCGGGCAAAGGCGCAGAAACCGATGCACAATATTCAATCGTCGAAGCCTTTACGGACACAGACGGCAACCATTACAACAACGCGGTATTGCTTGATACAGATGTTTTTGATGGTGTTTCACCTAAGAACTGGTGGAGAACATTGAAAACACATCTTGAAAACAGAGTCGAACAATCGCCGCTAATCATGCCCGTAGTTGACGAAAACGGAAACACACAAATGCTGGAGTTCGCAAAGCCAAGCGAGCGCGTAGGCAAAAACAGAAAAAACAATCATCCTGTACTTGGTGAACTGTATAGGACAAGTGATAATATCAGTAAACTGTCGGCGATTCATATCGACGAAATTGTTGAGATTTCCGAGGAGGGGGTGCCGTATCGTACGGAACCCGAAGGTCATGGGTGGTTAGATTCAAACGGATGGTTGCACAGAACCGCATATGTCATCAATGCTAAAAACGGGAATATTCATCAAATCACAATGGATATTGCCAAAGCAGAAGACGGAAGAACAATTTTGTATGCCTTAAACGGAAAAACAAAAAAAGTTGGAAACGCTCACGTGAACTCTTTGAAAATCAAAGGCTCTCGGCAGAATTCCAACTTTGATAATATTATACCACAAAATTCCGAAATGTCAAGTGGTTCTGCGAAATTTTCTCAATCTGATTTCGATGGGCAAAAATCCCTCTCCATGAAGAACGAGCCTCGCAGAGATGTTGGCGGCCGGCAAATTGTCGAAGAGGAGAAAATGAAGGCAAGCAAGTACCCTTTGTGTTTTTTGAGCGGAAAAAGAGAGGGCGTGATGCTCCCAAAGGAGATTTCACGCCCTGCGAAGGGTATCTTTCAGCTGATATGGACCGCGGATTGCTCCACGGTGGAACGGCGGCGTTCTCGCTTTCGCTCCTCGATGGTCTTGCCCGAAAAGCGAATCTCCACCCGTCCTGCCGAGCCTGCCCAAAAAACAAGGCGGCGAAGTCGCGTTTCCAAGTATTCGGGTTTCACGGTGAGGGGGGTCCGCTTCTTGGAATA
>JAZRCQ010000018.1:0-3728 GCA_045659845.1 Eubacteriales bacterium | reverse complement strand
TATGACATTGTCTTCCTAAGACCGCTTGGCCTCCGACTTATGCGGATCGCGCCGTTTTCGCCTTTGCGAGGGGGCTTATTTGGTTCCGAAGAGACGGTCGCCTGCATCGCCGAGACCAGGGAGGATGTAGCCATGCTCGTTGAGGCAACGGTCGACGGTGGAAACGTAGATATCCACGTCGGGATGCTCCTCTGCCACGCGGGAGATTCCCTCGGGCGCGCCGATGATGGCCATGAACTTGTTCTTCTTGCAGCCGATGGATTTCAGATGCGCGATGGCGTCGCAGGCGCTGCCGCCCGTGGCCAGCATGGGAACCACCAGCAAAACGAGCTTGTCTTCAATGCCCTTGGGGAGCTTGCAATAGTAGGTCTCGGGCATCAGAGTCTCCTCGTTTCTGCACATGCCGATGTGCCCGACTCTGGCAGAGGGGAAGAGCACGTGAACGCCGTTCACCATGCCGAGTCCGGCGCGGAGGATGGGAACGATCACGATGGAGTTGTCTGTCACCACGGTCTGCTTGCAGGTTTCCAGAGGAGTGGTCACCTCGATCTCTGTGGTGGGAACGCCCTCCTTCAGGCTTTCGTAGGTCATGAGCGTGGTGATCTCCTCCACCAGCTCGCGGAATTCCTTCATGCTGGTTCGCTCATCGCGCAGGATCGCGATCTTGTGGCGGATCAGGGGGTGATCGAAAACGATCACGTTCTTATAATCCTTCATGATTTGAATCTCCTTATGCCTTTTTGAATTTATTCAGAATGGTGTTGATGAGAATGCCGAGGATCAGAGCGCAGGCAATGGCAGTGATCTGAATCTTGCCGATGGCCATGGTCATGCCGCCGATGCCGGTGATCAGGATCACGGAAACGGTGAAGAGATTGGCGTGGTCCTCCAGATCCACCTTTTGGATCATCTTCAGACCGGAAACGGCAATGAAGCCGTAGAGCGTGATGCAAACGCCGCCCATCACGCAGCCGGGAATGGAATCCAGAAAGGCCACGAAGGGGGCAACGAAGGCGATCAGAACGGCCATCAGAGCGGTGGTGGTGATGGTGGCAACGGAGGCGTTGCGGGTGATGGCAATGCAGCCAACGGATTCGCCGTAGGTGGTGTTGGGGCAGCCGCCGAAGAAGGCACCTGCAATGGAGCCAACGCCGTCGCCCAGCAGGGTGCGATGCAGGCCGGGATCCTCAAGAAGATCTGCCTCGATGATGCTGGAAAGGTTCTTGTGGTCGGCGATATGCTCGGCGAACACCACGAAGGCCACGGGAACGTAGGCCACGGCCACGGTGGCCAGATAGCTCCATTCAAAATGCTTGGCTCCCTCGATGGCCTTCAGGAAGGAGAATTCGGGGAGGGAAAGGAAGCTCTGCAGGCGAACGCCGTCGGCAAAGAGAGCGGTGAAGGGAGCAAAATCGATCACCTTCAGGGCATCCGAGCCGGTTGCATAGCCGATCACGGTGAACACCAGCGCCACGGCATAGCCGCTGAGAACGCCGATGATGAAGGGGATCAGCTTCACCATGCGCTTGCCGTAGGTGGAGCAAAGCACCACAACCACCAGCGTGACGATGGCGCAGAGAAGGGAGATCCAGATGTTGGTGCTCATGATGAAGGCACCGCTGTCATTTTGAGGGCCGTAGGAGAAAACGTCCTTCACGGCGGCGGAGGCCAAGGAAAGGCCGATGAGGGCAACCGTGGGGCCGATCACAACGGGGGGCATCAGCTTGTTGATCCATTCAACGCCAACGAATTTCACCACAAGGGCGATGGCCACGTAAACGAGACCGCCGAAGAGCGCGCCCAGCAGCAGGCCGAGGTAGCCGAGGCTCTGAGCGCCAACGCCTGCGGAGGCAGCGCCCGCGAAGGCGGCGGACATGGAGCCGATAAATGCAAAGGACGAGCCGAGGAACACGGGGCTGCGGAACTTGGTGAAGAGCTGGTAGACAATGGTGCCCACGCCCGCACCGAAAAGAGCGGCCGAGGCCGACATTCCGTGGCCAACGATGGCAGGAACGGCAATGGTGGCGGCGATGATGGCAAGGAGCTGTTGGATGGCGAAAACGATGAGCTTACTGAAACGGGGCTTGTCGTGGATGTCGTAAATGAGATACTTGGACATTTTCTCCTCCTTGTTGTGCGAAAGCGTCTTGGCCGAGGCTTCCTTTGTTTTCCCCATTATATCACATCCGCTTGACAAAGTCAATTCTTGTTGCCGGATTTCTTGCAAAATCCTTTGGAAATTTGTCGAAAAAGGGAGCTCCCTCCATGCCGCAACCGAAAAAAAGATCGGCAGAGAAGCTGCGCTTCCTGCCGATCGGATCGGAGCTCTTGCTTTCATGCATTTCGTTTGCCAGATCCGGCCGCGGGGCTCGTTGGGTGGGCAACTGACCCCCGGCGTGCATGGGGGAAAAAGTGATCCGAGGTCTGTCGGGCTTTCGCGGCATGCGCGCAAACGAAGGCTATGTATTTGATTTCAAGAAAGCGTCAAAGCGTCTTCGATTTGCTTTTTCCACTCCTTGTTGTGAGAAACAACTATTGCAATGGTTTTATCATTTGCACTAACTAAAATTTGATTTTTATTGGTTTTTACCGATTCTATTGTATTTGTCGGTATTACGATTTCTTTTGTTGAAATATTTATCTTGTGAGGATAGAATTCAATGCCATTCTCTGTGAAAAACATCCAACCACCATTTCCGTTGATAGTTGCTCCGCCATCACAAATTATTTTTCTTTCTTTTGCAATTTCCGTGCGCTTTTTATCGAACTTTTTTTCTTGATATTTAACAAAAAGAAATATCAAGAATGCAAAAAGAAATCCACACAAAAATCCTATGATTACTCCAAGCAACAAACTAAACTGCATAAGACCGAATAAAATTCCCATTGGAAACCCGAACATTACTCCAGTAAGTGCATATTCCTTTATTCCGTTTTTGTATGTCATATTTTCCTCCTTAAAAAATGGTTTTTTATTATTATATCACAAATCCGTGAATATTTCAACCGTTTCACAAGTGATTTCCGTAAAGGCTCCCTCCGGGAGGGAGCTGGCGCCGTAGGCGACTGAGGGAGAGTGCGTTGCGATATAATCAGTACAAATCCAAAGTCGCGCGGGCTCCTTCCGTCACGCTTCGCGTGCCACCTTCCTCCCGGAGGAAGGCTTTCGGTAGTTCGAACCTTTCGACTTGAAGAAAAATCGAAAATGGATCTATGGAAATTCGAAAAAAGTTAGGGACTAAGAAACGGGAGAAAAGCTACCTCAATTATTCATTAGCGCAGCGGCTTCATTATTCATTCTTCATTAGAAAAGTCGCGTGTTTAATGAATAATGAATGATGAATAATGAAAAATGAATAATACAAAAAGAAAAGCCGCTTGCTTACGCGCGCGACCTTTCTTTTTGTGATACACTTTCAAAATCGATCCATACCGCAAGTTTTTTTGAAATCGATCCGTGGTTTTCAGTCGGTGGGTAGACTTATCCCTTGGCGATGATGAGTTGCGAAAATTTCTCGAAAAGAGATTTCCCAACTATGCTGGCAAACGAATCTATGTAAAAGTTTAATAAGTATTCTCCTTATCATGCACCCATGGAATGTTTGCTTCAAATTCGATTTGTAACATTGGTGGTTCAAATTGTTTCTCAACCATAAGACATTCTTCTTGGAATGATATGTGAAAATTTTCATCCAAGCGATAGGTCAAATCAGTATTATAATAAGAAT